>URZR01000101.1 GCA_900552425.1 uncultured Collinsella sp.
CTTCTTGAGAGCGCGGCCGCTCCTGCCGTGCCGCGCTGGGGCACCGCATGAACCAGATGCCCCCGTGTGTTGAGAACACCATACGCGTTCATGCGGACACGGTTTTGAGCGGCGTGGTTCACCGGATCGCCCGGGCCCGCTCACACAGCGCCTACTCGTCCAGAACCTACTCGTCCCGCGCTTACTCGCCGCGCTCCATCAGCCGACGCTCGCGGTCGGAATCCGGCACAGGGTCCACGCCCTTAAAGAACGCAAGGATCTCGTCGCGGCTCACGGGGCAGTAGTTGTTGGCGTCCACTCCCACGTCGTAGCGCAAAATGCCCAAGTCGCGGTTGCGCTGGTTGTACTCCGGCTTGGCATGGATGTGCCCGTGCAGGTGGATGGCATGGCGCCACTTGCCGTTCCAGCTGAGCATGGGGTAATGGCTCATTACCAGGCGATGGCCCTTCGCGTAACCGGGGGCGACCTCCAGATAATCGCGCACCTCATCCCAAATGTGCGGCGCGTCTGGATCTTCCCAGTCGCCGTCATGGTTACCGCGGATGAGCGTTACGTTCTGACATTCGATGCGCTCGCGCAGGCGCACCGCCTCCGCCAGGGGCAAACGATAGGTAAAGTCTCCCAAGATATAGAGGCGGTCGTCCACAGCCACGCACTCATTGATGGCATCGATGACCTTGCGGTTCATCTCCTCGACCGAATCAAACGGTCGATCCATGTCGTGCAAGATATTCGTATCGCCCAGGTGCAGGTCGGCGGTAAACCACATCATCGTCTCTGTCCTCATTTCGCAACGCGTATAAGACCTGTTTAGTATACAGACGCGGCGATGAGACAGTCACCCAAAGAGCCCGCCGAACAGACCTCGGCGACGCTTGTCCTGCTTTTTCGAAGCGTCATCCCGCGTCTTCTTGCCCTGCCGCTTCTTACGGTCCTGCTCCAACTCATCGTCATCGAGTAGCATATCCCACTCAAACGGATCGTCTGTCAGATCGAACAGGTCATCGTCATCAAACACGTGCGCCTCCATTACCGATTAGCGAGCATCCACAACGTAGTTGAGAAGTCTACGGGCCCGTGCGGACACAAATTCATCCTGTCTGCGTCTTTCAATCGTTTGCCGCAACGCTTGCGCGACGGAACGCTTGCAGATAAGATAGGAACACGGATGGCACCCGTGGCAGCGGGTCTTGCCAACTCCGATACACGTTTTCATCGTGAGAAATGGCCGTCTTCGCTTACGCGGGGGCGGCCACTTTGTTTATCCCTATGTCATCTGATTCTAATGCACAAACATGCGCACGAACTTGCGCTTCCAGCTTGCGTAAGGGGCATAGCGGAACGGCACGTCCAGCCACGTTGCCTTGTTCACGATGCTCTTCTTGTGGCTAAACGTATCGAAGCTCTCGCGTCCATGGTACTGTCCCATACCGCTCGCCCCCATGCCGCCAAAGCCCATATGGCTCGTGGCCAAATGCATAATGGTGTCATTAACACAGCCACCACCAAAGGGCACGTAACGCACAAAGCGCTGCTGAACCTCACGGTCTTGGCTAAAGATATACAGGGCCAGCGGCGTCGGACGATCCGTAATAAACGTCTCGGCCTCGTCTAGGCTCTCAAACGACAGCACCGGCAAGATGGGGCCGAAAATCTCCTCCTGCATCACGGCGTCATCGGGGGACACGCCGTCCAAAATCGTCGGTTCAATCTTGAGCGACGACTCGCGCGCGGTACCTCCCAGCACAACCTTGTCGGGGTCGATCAGCCCGCGTACGCGCGCGAAATGCTTGGCGTTGACAATATGACCGTAATTCTCATTGTCGAGCGGATGCTCGCCAAACATGCGGCGGGCCTCCTCCTTGATGAGACCCAGCAGCTCGTCGTGCACGCGCGCATCGACCAGCAGGTAGTCGGGCGCCACGCAGGTCTGCCCCACGTTGAGCCATTTACCAAAGGCGATACGGCGTGCCGCGACCTTCAAGTTAGCCGTCGCATCCACGATGCAGGGACTCTTTCCGCCCAGCTCAAGCGTCACGGGTGTGAGGTTTTTACTTGCACGCTCCATGACGAGCTTGCCGACCGGAACGCTACCGGTAAAGAAGATCTTGTCCCAGCACTCATCGAGCAACGCTTCGTTTTCGGCACGCCCGCCTTCGACGACCGTCACCAAGCGCGGATCAAATGCCTCTTCACAGATTTGCTTGAGCACCGCGCTCGATGCCGGAGCATAGGCGCTCGGCTTGATGACCACGGTATTGCCCGCGGCAAGGGCGCCGGCGAGTGGCTCGAGCGTCAGTAAAAACGGGTAGTTCCACGGAGCCATGATGAGTGTGACGCCATAGGGCACGGACTGCGTCTTGCACACACTCACGGCGTTGGCGAGGTCACACGGACGCAGGCGCGAGCGACTCCATCGAGCCACATGCGCAATCTGATAACGAATCTCGGAAAGCGAGGTGCCGATCTCGCACATATACGCCTCGTCATGCGACTTTCCCAAATCGGTCTTGAGCGCATGGGCAATATCGGCCTCGTGGGCCCGTACCGCATCGCGTAAACTCACGAGCGCACGACGTCGAGCATCGACATCAAACGTGGCGTGCGTCTTAAAATAGGCGCGCTGATCGGCAACGATGCGCGCGATTTCCTCGGTGTTCATGGGCCCTCCTAGTTCTCGTCTTCAAACATACCACCCGCAACGACCTCGTACATATGCTCGAGCTCCAAACGGTCCATTAAAAGCGGAACGGGGTACAGGGGATTGGCCTCGGCATCGGCATGCGCCGCCATCTCGGGAATGTCGGAGCGGCGAATGCCCGTCACATATTTGGGTATGCCCAAGGCGGCGTTCATGCGGTCGACCCAATCGATAAAGGCCTCAGCAGCCACGTTGTCCAGCGCATTAGCCGGCGCAATGCCGGCCATGCGGGCGAGATCGGCGAGCTTGGGAGCAGCAGCTTCGCCATAGGCGCGAAGCATGTGCGGCAGGATGATGGCGTTGGCCAAGCCGTGGGGAATCCCGTAACGCCCGCCCAGGCTGTGCGCGATGGCATGGACGTATCCAACATAAGAGCGCGTAAAGGCAACGCCCGCTTTATACGCCGCCGAAAGCATATTGCGGCGCGCACGCATGTTGCCACCGCACTCATAGGCCTCGAGCAAATTGTCGTGGATGAGCTGCACCGCCTGGCGCGCCATCTTGCGCGTATAGGGCGTGGTGCTGCGCCCGATAAAGGCCTCGACGGCATGTGTCAGGGCGTCCATGCCCGTTTGCCCCGTAATGGAGGCGGGCAGGCCGCGCGTAAACTCGGGGTCGTGCACCGCAAAGCGCGGGATCAGCACAAAGTCGTTAATGGGATACTTGTAGTGCGTCTCGTCGTCGGTAATTACCGCTGCAAGCGTGACCTCGCTTCCCGTGCCCGCCGTGGTGGGAACGGCGATGAGCAGCGGCAGGCGACGATGGATACGCAACAGGCCGCGCATCTTGTTGATGGGCTTCTTTGGCTGCGCGATGCGCGCGCCCACGCCCTTGGCGCAGTCCATGGCCGAACCGCCGCCAAAGCCGATAATGGCCTGGCAGGCGCTCTCTCGATACAGAGATGCCGCTTCCTCCACGTTTGAGACCGTGGGGTTCGCACGCGTTTCGGCATAGACCGCAGCGCTAATTCCCTTGGACGCGAGCGCTGTCTCGAGCGGTGCCGTGAGCCCCAGACGGGCAATGCCGGGATCTGTCACGATAAGAACATGGTGTATTGAACGCTTTTGAAGCACTGCGGGCACTTCCTCAGCGTGCTCTAAAATGCGTGGCTCGGTATAGGGCAGCACCGGCAATGCGATGCGAAAAACCGTTTGATACGTTCGGCACCAGGCGCGGCGGGCTAGATGCATAAAGGAAGCTCCTTCATTTGTTGATTGGTCAACATTTACTCGACCGATTGTACTCATCGGAGGTCGCACGAGGTCTAGCAATCGTTAATCAATCAACATCTACACATGCTTAAATTGTTTTATTAAAAATCATTCCTAATAGGCTTCACATTCGGTCTCATTTATGGATAATAGAACTCGTCAAGACGCACGTCCGGAGAGGGCCCTTACGGGACCGGACGAGCGCACCATCGCCATCGATCGAAAGGATCGAATCATGAAGTTTGTTTGCCCCGTTTGCGGTTATGTGGAAGAGTTCGACGGCGACCAGCTGCCCGAGGATTTCAAGTGCCCCCAGTGCGGCGTTCCCGGCTCTCGCTTCCTGAAGCAGGAGGAGGGCCAGCTCGAGTGGGCTGCCGAGCACGTCGTGGGCGTCGCCAAGATGGAGGGCGTCTCCGAGGACATCGTTGCCGATCTGCGCGCCAACTTTGAGGGCGAGTGCTCCGAGGTTGGTATGTACCTGGCCATGGCTCGCGTTGCTCATCGCGAGGGCTATCCCTGTACTGGGAGAAGGCTGCCCACGAGGAGGCCGAGCATGCCGCCAAGTTCGCCGAGCTCCTGGGCGAGGTCGTGACCGATTCCACCAAGAAGAACCTCGAGATGCGCGTTGAGGCCGAGAATGGCGCCACCGCCGGCAAGACCGATCTTGCCAAGCGCGCCAAGGCCGCTGGCCTCGATGCCATCCACGACACCGTGCACGAGATGGCTCGCGACGAGGCCCGCCACGGCAAGGCTTTCGCTGGCCTGCTCAAGCGCTACTTTGGCTAAGCCAACTGCCTGAGACATAACCTCTAGCTCGAAGAAGGCCCGGACCGTATTGGTTCGGGCCTTTTTGTGTCTCGAGGACTCGTTAACGCCCTGAAATAGAGCTATCTTCGGCATCGGTCTCTCGTCAAAAACTAAGTGAGTAGACTTTTCGAAACTTGCCGAGCAGACCATCCGTATTGCTTTATAAAGTCGCAGGTAAATGACTTGTTTCAAAACGGCCTGGTCGCCAAAGTGCCAAAAGCCTACTCACTTAGAACCGCAGCCGTCCACGATCGAGCTGTTTTGTGTCTAACGGGCATCTTTCCGTCGATTACTCCCAATTTTGTCCAGTCAACGAATAGTTCAGACCGGAGTAATGTCTCAGCCCTTTGCTCATCTGAGCTTTTATCACGATATTCAGCATCGAGCATCCTGCATATGGCCTTAACGATCGCGCGGAATCTATCCTCATCGGATATCTGTCTGTGTGTCAGGAGAAGTACATCGTAGCCCATGGCCTGAAGGGCCGTCATGCGGTCAGCGTCACGCAAGCCATCCCCTGCGCGTCCGTGCGAGGCCTTTCCCTGACATTCAATGGCCACCTGTCGCCTGCCGTCCGGCGAAGAAAGAAGTAGGTCGATATATACACGGGACTTTCCCACAATCGCTCGAGCACTTGTGCTTAGCATCACTTCAACATTAAGCTCTATGCCGCAAAAACCTTCGCCTCCCAGGGATCGCGGCAGTGCAAGTAGCAAATACGCCTCGACCTCAAAAGGCGACGCGGCGCCCAATGGAACGAGTTGCGATACCGCTATAAATCTATTGCCGTAACGCATCCCGCAAACATCTGAACAAAAACGGTCAAGGTCTCCGCCCAAAACCAAAGCGTCTCGACGCCATAAATTTGAGGCGGTGCCGTCCTCGGACGGGCAGCGCACCCAACCGAACGTTGTCGAAATCGCGCCCGAATCAATTGCACGCGAAAGCTCCGCCTCAAGTGCCGCCGGCAGGGCACACACCGCAAACAAGCCACACATCTCCGCCAATACCAAAAGAAGCTGAAGATCCGTCAGATGCCGCAACATGATGAATGCCGTCAGTAGAGGAGACGTAATCAAAACCCCATGCTCCGTTTCCAGCACGGATTCCCTGGGAAGCTCACCAAGAAACAGCCGCTGCCTAATGCTGGCAGGACAAGTCCGTTTGTTTCTCGTCCGAACCAATGTATACAACGGAAAAACGAGCGCGACCGCAGCCGTCGGGTTGCGGGCGAGATCATATCGCTGCCGGTCTTCTTCCGGTCGTGGAAGCGGCGGACACAAAGCGCGGACTTGAGGAGGCAAACGCCAGTACCTAAAAGCTGATATGTCACAAAGTAGATCCTTCATAGGCACAGGAAAACACGAATTTCAACCCAGTCAGTCACGCATTGGCGCGAACGCACCAAAAATGGCGCCGAACGGACTGCCAAGTTTTCAACAGCCCTCCCCAACTGGCCAAAAGCTTGCCGAGAGCTGGACGAAGCCCTGTTGAAAACCCCATTTTTTCTCATGCAGGAGCTTTGCGCGGCAAGTGAGTAGACTTTTTTGAACATCCCGAGCAGGCCGGTCATCCTGCTTTTCAAAACCGCAGGTAGATAGCTTGTTACAAAACTGCCTGGTCGCCAAAGTGCTAAAAGTCTACTCACTTAGGTTGCAGAGTGCCCCCCATTACAGTCTGAAGTGGGCCACCGATAAATTTCGATGGCGAGCATTCGGCG
>URZR01000102.1 GCA_900552425.1 uncultured Collinsella sp.
AACAACCCGCGGCGCAGCCAGTGTTCGCGTTACGGCAAGATATGGAAGCCCAAAGCGGCGATATCCTTGGCAAAGCCGCGGACGGTGTCGAGCGAGATCTCGTACGGGTCGCGACCGATGTTCTTGCGCTTGGCCAGGATGCTGTTGGGCACCGTGATGATCTGGCAACCGCAGGCCTGCGCCTGGTAAATGTTGATGAGCTCGCGCGTGGATGCCCACAGGACCTCGCAGTTGGGCTTGGCGGCAGCCTTCTTGACCGACTCCGTCATAAACGGAATGGGGTCGACGCCGGTATCGGCGATACGGCCGGCAAAGAGCGAGATGATGGACGGCGTCTCGGCGTCAACGGCCTCGACCATCTCGTCGACCTGCGTAGGCGTAAAGATGGTGGTGACGTTAACCTTGATGCCATCGGCCGAAAGCTTGCGAACCAGCTCGGCGGTGGACTCACCCTTGGTGGTCACGCACGGAATCTTAACGTAGACGTTCTCGGCCCAGGTAGCGATCTCGCGCGCCTCGACCTCCATGGTCTCGACGTCGTCGGCAAAGACCTCAAACGAGACGGACACATCGGTGATGTGGGCCAGGACCTCCTTGGCAAACGCGCGGTAGTCCGTCACGCCGCCCTTCTTCATAAGGGACGGGTTGGTCGTGAAACCCTGAACGTTGCCGTTCTCGTACATGTCGAGCATGCCCTCGAGGTTTGCACCGTCAGCGAACACCTTGATTGCCATCTGCCTGATTCCTTTCGTTTGCATGCGGCCGATAAACTGCTAAACACTTTACCTATGTTTATCAAGGCGTGAGCTGCGGGTTTTTATCTTCTCGGCGAACGGTATAAACACCTCAGTGTTTGGATTGATAAATCGATTGAGCATGCAAAAGCAGAAAGTCGCAGTTCGAGCAAACGTCAGAACGCGGGATTCATTAGATGAGGCCGAAATGCTGCATCGCTGTGACGGTACCGTCGTGCGCGACATCGTCGGTCACGTAGTCGGCGACCGCCTTGACCTCGGACATGGCGTTGCCCATGGCCACGGCCGTCTCAACGGCAGTGAGCATGCCCAGATCGTTGCCCGAATCGCCAAAGCCAAAGGTGCGCGCATTTCCCTCGCGGCCCAGATACGCCAGTGCTCGCGCCACGCCCACGCCCTTGTCAATGCCCTTGGGGCTCAGCTCGCGATTCTGACCACCGGTATTGCACAGCTCAAACTCGCAATCGATAAAGCCGTCATCGTTGGCTACGCGAGCCAAACTGGGCACATTGAGGCATACCTTGCCCACGCGAAGACTGCCGTCGACGCGCATCTCCTCGGCGCTGTGCACCACAGAAGTGCCGATCAGAGACGACTGCTCAACACCCGCGGGTTCCAGGGCAAAAGTAGCCACGTTGGTCTCGAAAAAGGCCTCAATCCCTGCCGCGGCCATACGGCGTGCAAGCTCCTCGATAACGCCCTCGCCAAAGCAGTCCTCGTGTACCACGCGTCCCTCGACCTCGAGCGTGGCTCCCGCCATGGCAACGATGCCCGCGGGGTCGAGCGCACGCAGGCTATCGGCGATAAGCCACAGGGGGCGGCCCGTGCAGATAAATGCCTTGTGCCCTGCATCGCGCAGTGCACGGAACGCCTCAACCACCGTCTGCGAGGGACGAACCGCCGAAAAGTCCTTATCGGTCATATCGTCGGGATCGAACGACGTCAGCGTGCCGTCCACGTCAAAAAAGAGCACGGCAGAATCGGGGCACGCATCAATCATATGGGTTCCTTTCGAGGATAAGGGCAAACGAAGCATCCATCATATAATGGAGCGACGCAACCAGAGAGGTCACCCATGGAATTTTACGCAAGCTGCCCCGAGGGCTTTGAGTCCGCACTCGCCGATGAGCTTAAACGCCTCGGACTTTCGCATGTCCGCCGCCTGAAAGGCCGCGCTACATTTGAGGGCGAGCTCGAAGAAGGCTACCGCGCCTGTCTGTGGTCGCGCCTGGCGAGCCGCGTGTTCGTGGTACTCGGGCGCTTTGAGGCGCAGGATGCCGATGGGCTGTACGACGGCGTTTACGACATCGCTTGGGAGACCATCATCCGCCCCGGCGCCACCATCGCCATCACCGCCCGCGGCGTGACCGAGCAGCTGCGCAACACGCGCTTCTCGGCCCTGCGCGCCAAGGACGCATTGTGCGACCGCCTGGCCGAGACCACGGGCCGTCGCGCCGATGTCGACGCCGCCGATCCCGACGTTCACCTGCTGCTTTCGCTGCGTCAGCGCCGCGCGAGCATCAGCCTGGACCTTTCGGGCGACCCGTTATTCAAGCGCCTGCCACCCGCCGCGACCCGCGCCGGCGAGGGCGCGCACGTGCTGCGCCCCGACTACGCCGCCCTGGTGCTGGCGCAGGTCGGCTGGACCGCACTGTGCGAGCGCGAGCTAACGGCCGACGATTATGAGGACGAAGCCCTTCCTACGCTGATCGACGCCTCGTGCGCCGGCGGCGGTCTGTTGTTGGAGGCCGTGAATATTCTGACCGACCGCGCCCCGGGCGCCGCCCGCGAGCACTGGGGCTTTGAGGGCTGGCAGCTGCACGACGCCGCCCTGTGGGAGCAGCTGCGTGCCGAGGCGCGCGAGCGCGAGGCGGCAGCGCGCGAGCGCCAGGTGCGCATCGTGGCCGTGGACATCGACCCCGCCGCCCGCAAGACCGCTGAGCGCATGGTCAAGTGTGCCGGCTACAAGCGTTTTGTCGACTTTTGCGCTGCCAAGCCCGCCACCGTGTTGGACCATGCAGGCGCTGTCGCCGGCGCCGCCGTGGTCGCAGACACCACCGAGACCCCGCTTTCGCTCATGCACGACGCCATGACGCTGGTCGGCGAGCTGCGCCGCGCGCCCGAGCTTACCGCCGCGCCGGTCGCCGCGCTCACCCGCGATGGCCTTATGGCCCGCGCGCTCCATGCCGAGCCCGCGCGCTCCATAGCTGTCATGCCCAATAACGAAGAGGCAACTATTGAGGTTTGGCCCTCGCTCGACCACGCCGCCGCGGCATTTGAAGCTGCGACCGGCGCAGATGCCGAGGAGCAGACCGCAGACGCCGTGGACGAAGCCGCCAACGCCCCCATGCCCGAGCCTGCCGCCATGCTCGACCTGGGCGACGGCAAGCCGCTGCCCGTGCTCATCCCCGAGTCCGAGCAGTTCGCCAACCGCCTGCGCAAGAACGCACGCCTGCGTCGCAAGTGGGCAAAGCGCGAGGGCGTGAGCTGCTACCGCGTCTACGATGCCGACCTGCCCGACTACTCTGCTGCCATCGACCTGTACGAGGGTTGTCCGCAGACGCCGGGCCGCTGGCTCGTCATCGCCGAATACGCCGCGCCCAAGACCATCGACCCCGCGCTGGCCCAGGCCCGCATGCTCGACATCTTGGCCATCGCGCCGCGCATCCTAGATGTTCCCGCCGAGCATGTGCACGCCAAGGCCCGCATGCGTTCGCGTGGCGGCTCGCAGTACGGCAAGCAGGGCGCCGGCAAGGGCGCATCGGGCGAGCGTGCCAACATCGCACGCCGTCGCCTGCCGCTCATCGAAGAGGGCGGGCTTACCTTTGCCGTCAACTTTGACGATTACCTGGACGTGGGCATCTTCTTGGACCACCGCGTCACCCGCAACCTGGTGCGCGAGCACGCCAAACAGGCGCGCCGCTTCCTCAACCTGTTCGCCTACACCGGCACTGCCACCTGCTACGCGGCAGATGGCGGCGTCGAGGAAACCGTGACGGTCGACCTTTCCAACACCTACCTGGACTGGGCCGAGCGCAACATGCGCCAGAACGGCTTTGTGGGCCCGCAGCATCACTTTGTGCGCGACGACGTGCTCGCCTGGATTCGCGACCAGCGCCAGACGCGCAACCGCTGGGACCTTATCTTTGTCGACCCGCCCACGTTCTCGAACTCGTCCAAGATGGGCCGCCGTACCTGGGATGTCCAGCGCGACCATGTTGAGCTTTTGGCCGGCGTATCTCGCCTGCTCGCACAGGGCGGACATGCCATCTTTAGCTGCAACCTGCGCGGCTTCCGTCCCGAGACGCGCAAGCTCGCACGCGCGGGCGTCGTGCTGGAGGACATTACGGCGCAGACCATCCCCGAGGATTTCGCACGCAACCAGAAGGTGCACCACTGCTATATCGTGCGCCGCCTGCCCATCGAGGACGCCATGGCCGAGGTCGGCTTTAGCGCCGAGGAAATTGCCGAGCGCGTTGAGGAGCTGCGCAGCCCCGAGGCCCGTAAGCCTCGTGCAACGGCGCCCGCGCACGCGCAGGCCGGCAACGGCAAGTCCAACTTTGCCGGCAAACCCTCCCCCGCCGGAAAGCCCAAAAAGAAGAAGTTCTACGCCAGCAAGCCCAAGGGCAGATAACAAAGTTGCGGTGGAATACGGACTTTTGCCTGGAATTAGGTAAATTTAGACCGTATTTCACCGCAACTCATATTGGGATGGCGGATGCCGACCTATCCCTGGATGACCAATCGGTAACCAATACCCACGCGCGTCTGGATATAGCGCGGATGCGCGGGGTCGGACTCGATCTTCTTGCGCAGCGTGCCCATAAAGACACGCAGGCTCGCTAGGTCGCTCTTAGTTGCCGTACCCCAAATCTCGTGCAGGATAAACTGGTGCGTCAGTACCTTGTCGGCATTGTGCGCCAGCAGGCACAAAAGCTTGTACTCGATCGGCGTCAGATGCAGCTCCTCGCCATCCATCGTGGCGATGCCGGCATCAAAGTCGATATGCAGCTCGCCGGTATCGAACGAGCCCTCGGAGGCAACACTGCCCGTTTGCGTATACGAAAGGCGCCTGAGCGTCGTGCGAATACGCGCGAGCAGCTCCTCGACCGAAAACGGCTTGGTCAGGTAGTCGTCGGCGCCGGCATCGAGCGCGCGAATCTTGTCCGCGTCCTCGCTGCGCGCCGAGACCACGATGATCGGCATGCCCGACCATGCACGCACCGACTCCACCACCTTGACGCCGTCCATATCGGGCAGGCCCAGATCGAGCAGCACGATGCTCGGCGCCTGCGACGAGGCGGCGGCGATGGCGGCGTGAGCGGTCTCCACAGCCATATGGCGCAAGCCGTGTGCCTCGAGCGCGGCAACGATAAGATTGCGGACGGCGGGATCGTCCTCAACGACCAAGATGAGCGGTTTTACGGCAGAGTTCGGCACAGCGCTACTCCTTATCAAACGAAACGTCGGCGGCGGGAAGCTCAATCGTAAAGACCGAGCCGTGCGGCTCCGCCGCGGCAACCTCTATGCTACCGCCATGTGCCAGCGCAATGGAGCGGCACAGGGACAATCCCAGGCCCACGCTGCGTTGGCTATCGGCCAAGCCATGGTTGGCGGTGTAGAACGACTCAAAGATGCGCTCGCGGTCCTCGGGTGCAATGCCCGGCCCGTCGTCGGCGACCGAACACCTCACGCACCCGCCGTCAGCGCCAATCGAGATCACGATATGCGAACCCGCAGGCGTATAGGCAATGGCGTTGTTCACCAGGTTGACCACGAGCTGTACCATCAGGCGCGCATCGACGTTGACGAGCGCTGGCTCGTCGCACGCCACTACCTTAAGGTCGTGCTCGCGCACAGCCGGATTTACGTGGCGCAGCGCCTCCTCGACGATATCGTCCATGAGCTCGAGCGTGATCGACAGGCGCATGCCACCACCCTCGAGCTTGGTGATGGCGAGCAGGTTCTCGACGGTGGCGTTGAGCCATTGTGCATCCGAGCGAATGGACAGGAGCATGCCGCGGCGCGTCTGGTCGTCGAGCACGGCCGTGCCGGTCGAGCCCTGGTCGAGCAGCACATCGGCATTGCCCGAAATACTGGTAAGCGGCGTGCGCAGATCATGCGAGATGGAGCGCAGCAGGTTGGCGCGCAGCTGTTCGTTTTTGGCGAGCACCGCCGCCTCCTCGCGGGCCTCCATGGCGCGGGCGCGATCGAGCGCCAGCTCTCCTTCGCTCACGATGGCATCGGCAAGTGTCCGCTCCTCGTGCGTCAGCACGTCGGGCTCGGCAACGATAGCCAGCACGCCCACCACCGAGGCGGGATCGCCCGCGCGCACCATGGTGTCGCCCGAGCGCACGGTCAGGTAGATGCCGTAGAACGCCGAGCCGCCGTAGGTGGCATCGAGCGGCGTTCCCACATAGGCGGACGCCGAGAGCCGCGGCGGCATCTGCGGCGCCAGTTCATGCACCGGCGCGGCATCGCCCACGGCCGTGTACGTCGCGCGCGGCAACA
>URZR01000103.1 GCA_900552425.1 uncultured Collinsella sp.
CCGACAGCACGGCATCCTTCAGCATTCTCGACGTGCCCTCGCAGGGTGCCCAGGCGCCTGCGCCCACGCATCGCCCCGATCTGGCTCGCGAGGAAGATGCGGGACGTCGCTCTCCGCTTGGCCCCATCCTTATCGCCTTTATGGCCGGCGTTATCGCATGCTCGGTAATTGGAAACGTCTGGAGCCATGTTGAACAACAGCGCAAAGACGCCGCCAAGGTCGAGATGTCTGTCGAGCAATCGCTCAGCCGCACGCGCTCGGTGCATGTATCGGTCGAGGTCAAGGACGGCGCGACGTGGGACACCGCGCGCGGCGACAGCCAGATGCTCGTCCATATCGTGGGTCGCACGCTCAAGGGGCAAGCGATCGACGAGTACCAATACGTCAATTCCGAAGGTGACGGCATCGAGCTCAAGCCCGGCGACTACGAGCTCACGGTCGATGAGCCGCCCGTCGCCACCGACGGCACGCGTTACCGTGCCTCAAAGCGCATGGTTCCGGTGAGTTTTAATTCACAGGCGCCCGATACGGTCGATAGCACGCCGCAGGGCGGGTTTGACCTTTACGCTATTGCTCAATAACTGCACCTGTCGCTCAACCCCGCCGCCAAGAGTGGGACAATAGCCCTCGACACCGCTGTTTACTATTGGAGGAAGTAGCATGTCCACCGTCACTACCATCAAGCGCGGCGGCCTCACCGCGGCCATCGATTCCATGGGCGCCCAGCTCACGAGCCTTGCCCTCAACGGCAACGAGTATCTGTGGCAGGGCGACCCGGCCTTTTGGGGCAAGCATGCGCCTATCCTGTTCCCCATCGTGGGATCGCTGCGCAACAACATGGCGACATCTGCGGCCGGTACCTGCGAGATGCCGCGCCACGGACTCGCTCGCATCGTCGAGCACAAGTTGGTCGAGGTTTCGGAGGACGGCTCCTCGGTAACGTACGAGATCACTGACACGCCCGAGTCGCTCAAGGCGTTCCCGTTCCACTTTAAGCTCAACATGACCTATGCCCTGACCGGCGACGCCACGCTCACGCAGACCTTTGCCGTCACCAACACCGGCGACGTGGCCCTGCCGTTCTCGGTGGGCGGTCATCCTGCATTCAACTTGCCCGCCCCCGGTGCCGAAGACGAGGCGTTCGAGGATTACGAGCTGGCGTTTACCGAGGCTTGGACTAACGAGGCCCCCATCATCACGCCCGACGGTCTTATGACGTTCGAGGGCAGCTACAAGGCTCCCGATAACTCGGACGTGCTGCCCATCACGCACCGCAGCTTCGATAACGACGCCATCATGTTCACCGATGCCCCGGGTTCCACGCTCACGTTGCGCGGCCGCAAGTCGGGCCACGGCGTCAAGATCGACTTTGAGGGCTTTAAGTACATCGGCGTGTGGTCTGCCGCCAACGACGCCCCGTTTGTGGCGCTCGAGCCCTGGACCGGCCACACCACCATGGACACCGAGGACGACGTCTTTGAGCACAAGGTCAACACCATTACCTTGGCACCGGGTGAGACGGACGTTCGCAGCTTTAGCGTTACCCTGCTCTAGAGGTTCCGCCGTTCTAACGAACGACGGACCGGTCGACGCTGCGCGCCACCCAGAGCGACAATTTGGCATGAAAAAGGCAAGGCATGACCAGAAGGTCTATGCCTTGCCTTTTTCATGCCAAGTGGTACATGGGGACAGGTTACTTTGTGCCAATCGTCCTCGTGTGTCTATTAATTTTTCGCGCACATGCCGCGCTGCTGGTTGTTGACGTATATCCTGTCTTATTGTCAGCAAAACGAAATTGGGAAGGCACCAGATGCAATCTCGACAACAGCGCGACGCGCATCCACAGCCGGTGTGCAGTCGTCGCATCTTCTTGGGTAGCGCTCTCGCTGCGAGCGCTTCTGTCGTCGCCGGCGCACTTGCCGGCTGCCAGCGTCCCTCCACGCTGGAAGTAGTTCAGCCCACGACGGGCGGCGGTCGCGATGACCTGTCCGATTCCGTTATCGGCAAGGATAAGATCCGCATCGGCATGGAGGCGGCCTACGCCCCGTACAACTGGCAGGTTTCCGAGGCCAGCGAGTTCACGATCCCCATCGATAACGTGCAGGGCGCCTATGCCGATGGCTACGACGTGCAGATCGCCAAGATCGTCTGCAAGGCTCTCGGCGGCGAGCCCGTTGCCGTCAAGCAGAGCTTCTCGGGCCTTATCGACTCGCTCAACAACGGCCAGATTGACCTCATCATCGCCGGCATGAGCGCCACGCCCGAGCGCGAGGAGTCCGTCGGCTTTTCCGACCCGTACTTCATTGGCTACTTTGGCCTGTTCGTAAAAGAGGGCTCGCCCTACCAGAACGCCACCAAGCTCAGCGACTTCAGTGGTGCCACGGTACTCGGCCAAAAGGACACCATGCTCGACACCGTCATCGACGAGATCCCGGGCGTCGTCCACAAGAACCCGGTCGATTCGGTCCCCACGGTGTTCTCGAATCTGCTGCAGGGCACGTGCGACGCCGTGACCTACAACACTGAGAACGAAAAGGGCTATATGGCCCAAAATCCCGGTATCGTCCCCATCCACTTTGCCGAGGGCGAGGGCTTTAAGCAGGAGGTCACGGCAAATGTCGGTTGCCGCAAGGGCTCGGACAAACTGCTTAAGCTCATCGACAAGACACTCAAGGGCATTAGCCAAGAGGAGCGCGACCAAATGTGGGACGCGTGCCTCGACCGTCAGCCGGCATAGGGAGGCAGCATGAAAGGCATCAATCGTCTGGCCTCCTTTATCAAGGCCGACCACCGTTATGTGTACCTGGGCACGAGCGTTATCGCGGCGCTCGGCCTGGCGTTTAGCCAGCGCAACCCCACGCCGCTGAGCTTTTTGGCGCCCACCGGCATCTTCCAGGATTGCCTTTGGGCGATTCTTTGGGCCTGGATCGTCGTGTCGGCGGCAGCGCTCGTCACCAAGGTTATGCACTGGAGCGACTATCGCGAAAAGTCACCGTTTGCATCCGAGCGTTTCCGTCGCGGCGCGCGCCTGGGCAGCTATGTCGTGGTCGTCATCGCGGCGATCTTCTTTGTCGACCGCTGCGTCATGTCGTTTATCGATCTGGTGCAGGTGAGCATTGTCTCGGACTCCAACCCCAGCGACTTTTTGTCGAGCCTGGTCTACATGACCTACAAGAGCGGGGACTTCTTTATCCGCGGTATCGAGATCACCATCGCGCTTGCCACCTTCGGCACGGTCATCGCCTTCTTCTTGGCGCTGCTCTTTGTGTTCTTGCGCACCCAGACCTTCGATCGCGTCGACAACGACCTGGTGCGCTTCTTTAAGAGCATTGGCCGAGGCTTTGCGACCGTCTATTCCACCGTCGTGCGCGGCACGCCCATGATGGTCCAGGGCCTGCTCATCTATTACGCGGGCTTTACCGTTCTGCGCGGCATGGGCTTCGAGACCGCCCAGGCCAACCAGATCTGGAGTACCTTCACCGCCGGCCTCGTCACCATTTCGCTCAACTCCACCGCCTACATGATGGAGGTCCTGCGCGGCGGCATCGAGTCCATCGATCCCGGCCAGGCCGAGGCAGCGCGCTCGCTGGGCCTGTCGCAGTGGCAGGCTATGCGCAAGGTCGTGTTCCCTCAGGGTATTAAAAACGCGATCCCGGCGCTCACCAACGAGCTCATCATCAACATCAAGGACTCGTCGGTGCTCTCGGTCATCGGCGTGTTCGACCTCATGTACGCCACCACCACCGTCGCCGGCGTGTACTACCGCCAGATGGAGGTCTACTGCGTGGCACTCGTGGTCTATCTGATCCTGACGCTCGTGGCGAGCCGCCTGCTCGAGGCCTTTGGCAAAAAGCTCGGCGCCGAGGCCCCGGCAACGCTGCCCAGCTCCAACTAGGCTCAAGACGAGGAGAATCATCATGGCAGATACCGCCACTACCGGCACCGCGGCCGCCGCACAGACCAATGAGCCGCTTATCCGCGTCGAGGGCCTGCGCAAGAGCTTTGGCTCACTCGAGGTACTCAAGGGCATCGACCTGTCTGTCAATCCCGGTGAGGTTGTCACCATCATCGGCGCCTCGGGCTCGGGCAAATCGACCTTCCTGCGCTGCCTCAACCTGCTCGAGACCCCGGACGCGGGCCACATCTGGTTCCACGGCCAGGACCTTACGGCCGAGCGCTGCAATATCAACAAGCTGCGCGAGGACATCGGCATGGTGTTCCAGGGCTTTAACCTGTTCAACAACATGGATGTGCTCGACAACTGCACGCTCGCGCCCGTCACGCTCAAAAAGATGAGCAAGGCCGAGGCCGAGAAGGTCGCGATGGAGCATCTGACGAGCGTGGGGCTCGAAAAGTTCGCGCACGCCGCCGTGGGTCGCCTGTCCGGTGGCCAAAAGCAGCGCGTGGCCATCGCGCGCGCCCTGTGCATGAATCCGCAGATCATGCTGTTCGACGAGCCGACCTCCGCGCTCGACCCCGAGATCGTGGGCGAGGTGCTCGAGGTCATGCGCAAGCTCGCCGCCGACGGCATGACCATGGTCGTCGTCACGCACGAGATGGCCTTTGCCCGAACCGTGTCCGACCGCGTGGTCTTTATGGACAAGGGCGTGGTGCTCGAGGACGCCGCGCCGGCCGAGCTCTTTGGCAATCCCAAGCACCAGCGCACCCGCGAGTTCCTCTCGCGTTATCTCGAGGACAAATAACCGACCGCAAACGCTTACGTTGCAGGGCCGCTCCCGTGGGGCGGCCTTTGTCGTCACAATCGAAAGGATGTCATGGCCGAGGTTTGGCGCTTCTTTGCGCATGAGGACGATTTTGCCGATATAGACGAGGCCGGCGCGTGCGAGCGCTTGGGCCGCGTGCTGTCGTTTCCGACCATTTCGAGCATGGATGCCGAGGCGGTGGATTGGCAGCCCTTCGACGACCTGCGCGCGTATATGCAGCAGGCCTGGCCGCACGTATTTGCGGCGGGTAAGGCTGAGCTCATCGATCGTTCGTTGCTGGTGACGCTTTCCGGCTCCGACTCCGCCCTCAAACCCGTCATGCTCATGGGCCACATGGACGTGGTCCCCGTGGTGCCGGGTACCGAGGCCGACTGGACGCACGCCCCCTTTAGCGGACAGGTGGACGACACCTACATTTGGGGTCGCGGCGCTATCGACAGGACCAGGTCGCAGGCATTCTCGAGGCGGTTGAGTATGCGTTGGCGCACGGTTGGGAGCACAAGCGTTCGCTGTTGCTCGCCTTTGGCCAGGACGAGGAAACCACGCAGTACGGCGCTGGAGCTATCGGCCGCGTGCTCGAGGAGCGCGGTGTTGAGCTCGAGTTCCTGATCGACGAGGGTGACTACCGTATCGTTTCGGCTGCCGAGTACGGCGCGGGCGAGGGCTGGCTTATGCATGCCGACCTGGCCGAAAAGGGCTACGCCGATATCGTGTTGAGGACGCGTAGCGAGGGCGGGCATTCGTCCAACCCCTACGGCGGCACGTCGCTCGAGGTGTTGAGCCGTGCCATCACCGCAATCTGCGATATCGAGTGGCCGACGCGCGTCACGGACCTGCTTGCCGCACAGCTCGTCGAGCTGGAGCTCTACACGGCCGACGAGATTGCTTCCAACAAGGACGCCATCGTGCGCGAGTGCCTCGCCAGCAAGAAGCTCTATCCGCTCGTGACCACCACCTGTGCACCGACCCAAATCGAGGGCGGTAGCACCGGTGCTAACGTGATGCCGCAGGATATGTGGGCCAACATCAACTTCCGCATGCTCGAGGGCACGAGTGTGGCCGATGTCGTGGCCTGCTGCCGCGTCGCCGTTGCCGAGGCGGGGCTCGCCGACCGTGTCGAGATCGAGCTCGGTCCTGGCAGCTCCGAACCCTCGCCGTCTCCGCGCATCGGCGGACCGGGACTCGAGACCGTCCGCGCCATCGCCGCCCGCTATTTCCGTGATCCCAAGCCGACGGAGGAAAACGGATCGTCTGCGGTGGGCCAAGAGCCGATGAGCATCGTGCCCTCGACCGTGATTGGTGCAACCGATGCCGCCAACTACCAGCGCATTTGCCCCGAGTGCATTCGCTTCTCGGCCTTTGTGGTAGACGATGACGAGTGCGAGCGCGGTGTCCACGGCACCAACGAGCGCATCACCCGCCGCGCCTACCTCCAGGGCGTACGCTTTTTCATCGCTCTGCTTCAAACGCTCTAGAATGTGACAAAGCGACAGTCTCTTTGTTAGCCGTTGGGTGTTCCTATAGTTTTGTCAA
>URZR01000104.1 GCA_900552425.1 uncultured Collinsella sp.
CGGGCGCAGCAGGCTGCCCGGCAGGCGCGTCACCGGCGCCGTCAGTCCCGGCCCCCGCAGCCACAAACCCGTCCTCGCCCAGCTCAACGCCACCGTCCCAGGTAGCGGCACCGCCCACGGTGAGCGGATCGCCACCGGCGCGCAACACGGTCTCCTTCTGGTCCAGGATGCCGCACGCCTCCACGATGGCATCGATCACCGTCTCGGGGCGAATGGCGCACCCGGGCGCGTACACGTCCACGGGAATCGCGCGGTCCACGCCGCCGATCACGTTGTACGCATCGCGGAATACGCCGCCCGAGCATGCGCAGATACCGCAGGCCACCACGCACTTGGGCTCGAGCATCTGGTTGTAAATCTGACGCACGACGGGCAGGTTCTGGGCATTGACCGACCCCGTCACCAAAAAGATATCCGCATGCTTGGGGTTGCCGGTGTTGACCACGCCAAAGCGCTCCGCATCGAACAGCGGCGTGAGCGAGGCCAGCACCTCGATATCGCATCCGTTGCAGCTCGAGCCGTCGTAATGAATAACCCACGGCGAGCGCGACATTTTATGATCCATGGATGCCGCCTCCTAAATAAACACGTCGACGAGGATGGGCATAAGGTTGAGCAGGCCAAACACCAGCGCCACGCCCCAGCCGAGCTTAAAGCAGCTGCGCCAGGTGCTGCGTGCGAAGGTGTTGTCGATCAGCACCTCGACAAAATACGTCGCGGCCATCACGACCAGGGCTACGACCCAGCTCACCGGGTTGTCCCAAACAAAGAACATGCCCACCCACATCAAAAACAGCACGGTCTCACACCAGTGCATAAGGGTCATCTTGGCCAGCGTGCCGCCGCTCATCTCGGTGGCGACGCCCTGGACAATCTCCTGATGCGCGTGATGCGAGTACGAAAGGTCGAACGGCGACTTGCGTAGCTTGATGGTGAGCACCGCAAGCAGCGCCAAGAAAATGGGCGCGCTGTACACGATGATGGGCGCCGACTGTCCGGTCACGGCGATGGAATCAAAGCTATCGGTGGCAAGGTACAGGCCCACGCTCATCAGCAGAACGGCGGGCTCGTAACTCATGACCTGCAGCAACTCACGATCGGCACCAACCTGGGCAAACGGGCTTTGCGTCGAGGCGGACGCCAGCACCACAAAGATCGCGGCGAGCGTAACCATAAAAGCGCACAGCAGCGTGTTGGAGCCCGACACAAAGATGCCGCCGCCCACGACGGTAAAGATGAGCGCGCACGCCATATAGGTATCGTCCATGGTGTTTACGCTGGCAGGGGCCTTGCGCAGCAGCTTGGCAACGTCGTAGAAGGGCTGCAGCAGGCGCGGGCCCACGCGGCCCTGCATGCGAGCCGAAAGTTTGCGGTCGATGCCGTCGATCAAGCCGCCCGCAAGCGGCGCCAGCAAGGCAAACGCCACGGTGCCAATAAAGATGCCCACGACGCCCGAACCTTCGAAATACTTGCCGCGCAGCACCGAGGGCGCGCTCATGGCAAGCCGCTCGGGCCCAATCCATGCGCAACACAGCAGCGCAAACAAGATAATGCTGCAGCATACGACGCTACCCGCGGGGCCAATACGCTTCTCGCCAAGGGCGTCCTCCGAGTACCAATTGCGCTTTTCGGCCTTCACCTCGTGTCCCATCGAGCCGCGGAAATGGCGATATTTGTCGGTTCCCACGCCCGAAAGGTACACGTTGACGTGCGGTTTGTTGCTCACGCGGAATGACGTCAGCAGCACCACGGCGATAAAAGCCACGATAACCACCATCAGATACATGGCGTCCTTGCCAATAACGTACGGCACGCGGCCAAACACCATGGCCAAGTAAGGCGACACCAGACCGCTCGAGATAACCGGAAACGCCACGCAGCACAGAATCAGCAGCGCGGCGATGGTGTTGAGGGCCATCCATTCGGTCTTATGGACATTGACCTCAACGTTTTGAGCCGTGGGGTCGACGCCCGAAAGCTTGGCAAGCCACTTGCCCCAGAAGAAGAACGTCGCGGCCGAGCCAAAGGCAAGCACCATGATCATGAGCACGTTGCCGGTCTGCGCAAACGCCACCAGGGCGCCCCACTTGGACACGAGCATGCCAAACGGCGCCACAAACATGCCCATAATGCCCAGCATCATCAGACGCGTCAGGTGCGGCATGCGGCTGAACATGCCGTCCATGTCCTCGATATTGCGGCTGCCGATATGATGCTCGGCCGTGCCCACGCACAGGAACAGCAGCGACTTGGCCACCGTGTGGAACAAGATCAGGAAGATGGCCGCCCATACGGCCTCGGGCGCGCCGACACCCAAGCAGGCACTGATGAGGCCCAAGTTGGAAATGGTGGAGTACGCGAGCACGCGTTTGGCGTTGCTCTGCGAGATGGCCATGAGTGCAGCGAGCAAAAACGTGATGGCACCCACGCTCGTGACCATAAAGCCGGTCACGGGATAGATGGCATAGAGCGGGCTGAGCTTGACCATCAGGAACACGCCGGCTTTGACCATGGTTGACGAGTGCAGCAGGGCGCTCGTGGGAGTGGGTGCAACCATGGCACCCAACAGCCAAGTGTGGAACGGCATCTGTGCGGCCTTGGTGAGCGCGGCGAGCGACAACAGGATGACCGGCATCACCAGCAGCGCGGACTGCGCGGTTCCGGTGCCGGAAAGCTCGATCATGCCCGAGATGGTCAGCGGCATGCCGTTAACGTGCAGATACATAAGTCCGGCCAAAAACGCGATGCCGCCCAGCATGTTGAGGATGATTTGGGTAAAGGCGTTCTTGATGGCCTCGGGCGTACGCGTGTAGCCAATCATAAGGAACGAACACACGGTGGTGATTTCCCAGCCGCAGAACAGCCACTCAAGGTTGTCGCTCGTCACGATGACGAACATGGCCGAGAGGAACAGGAACATGAGCGCCAGGAACTGCGGGCGACGGTCGGGCGCGGTCTGCCCGCGCAGCGCGGCCTCGTGCTCGTCATGGGCCTGGAAGTCCTTCATGTAGCCCAGGGCATACAAGCAGATTAGACTGCCAACGATGCCGACGGCGAGGACCATGATCACGCTCATGTAGTCCAGGTAGAGTGGCGTTGCCGTGACGGCTTCGGCCGCGGGCAGCGTCATGGCTGCAAAGGCGAGCGAGCCCACCAGCTGGACTATGCCGAGCACCGTGGTGAGCGCGTTCCTATATTTGTACGCGTTGTACAGGATGACAGCGCACAGGATGACGTCGATAACGGAACTGATGATCGAGAGCACATGCGAGGTGCCGGGGGCAACCTCAAAGCTCTGCGGACCCGTGCCAAAAAACATGACGGCGACTACAACTGTCACCGCCATAATAATGCCGGAGCCTATGAGCCCCGCCGCATCGCGGGCGCGGTCACCGCGCGCGAGCAGCATGCCCAGCGCCGGTACCAGCGGAAACAGGGTAAGGAAATACAGTAGCGTCATACCATCACTCCCCCATGCTAAAACGCTGCAATTGTTTAACGTTATAGCTCAATTGAGGAGTAGCGGCGGCGGGTTTTCGGTCAACTGGGGAGTTTTAGGCGTACGGGGTAAGGGCACGCCCGCATTGGAGCAGAGGGGCGGCAAGAAAAATGCGCCCCTGTGGGTGCACCATCCCGTTTGCTATTCCGCCTTTTTAACGCGCGGCTTGCGACCGCGCGGCTTATCGACCAGTGCGGACTCACCGCTCTCGCGGTACTGACGGCACCAGGCCTTGACCGAAGACTCGCTGGGAATCTTGTGCTTAATCATAGCCTCGCGAACCGTCAGGCCGTTTTCCAAGCGGTCCTTAACCACGGCGAGTTTAACCTCGTACGAATATGTGTGGTGGCGAGTGCCCGCGTTGAGCACGGCGTCGGCACCGCCCACGGCATACGCGCGGGCCCACTGACGAGCCGTGGCCTGGGGAATGCCAAGCTTTGCGGCGAGGGCGCGGTGACCGACCCCCTCTTGGAGGATCTCGACGGCGCGCTGCCTAACCTCGGGCGCATGCGCGCGAGTCCTTGTTGCTTCTGACATGCCTGCCACTTCTTAGTCTTAACCGTTAATCTGCTTTCTTACGTGCATGTTAGATAGTAGCATTTTGCTGTTTGCTCAAAGCAGTTAATTAAAATAGACGCGGCGTTATCTGGGCATTTGACACCTATTTACGACATTTCTTTATCGATTATTTACGCTGGTAGCTAGCTCGCAGCTAATCGTCATTCGTTTGCCAACAAAATTGACATCTCTTTATGTCCTTTGGTCTAGAGGGAATAGTTATTAACCCCTCCCTCAATAATTTTGAGCGGCCTGCAGGGCAGTAGACGCCTCACTCCCCATGATCACCGCGCTTGCCATCCACCGGAGCAAAACAAAAAGAGCGGGACCTGCTGCGCTTGCAGGCCCCGCACCGGTTGACACCCGACGGGACACAGCCGGGCGAGGCGGATCCGTGCTACCGCCCCGCCCCGCTGCGATGTTCAACTACAGCTCGTTGGCCGCGTGATACGCCGTGCGAATGGCGCTTGCGATGTCGGCGGTGCGCTCGCCCGAGCAGTCGCCCACGCAGGTCACGGGCACCGTCACGCCGTCCAGGTCAAACGCGTTGGCCTTGGAGCCCACGGCCATCACCACGTAATCGCAGGCGATCTTCACCGGCTCCTCGGTGCCGTCCTCGGTGGTGCGGATGGCCTCCACGCCCTCGTCGGTAATGGCGGTCAGGCGGGTCTTCACGTGCTGCTCCACGTTGTGCTCGGCAAAGTCGCTCATAATCAGCGGCAGAATGGTCTCGGACTCGCCCGCGGCAATCTTGTCGAGCATCTCCACAATCGCCACCTCGCAGCCGTGCTGCAGCAGGTACTCGGCAGTCTCGGTGCCCACCAGGCCGCCGCCGATGACGGCGACGCGACCCGTAAGCTCCACCTTGCCGGCCAGCACATCCCAGCTCGAGACAACCTTCTCCGAATCGGCACCGGGTACGGGAATGACCACGTCGTGCGCGCCCACAGCCACAATCGCGGCGTCAGCGGCGTTGAGGTCCTCAGCGGTAGCGGCATGGTTGAGCTCGACCTTCACGCCCAGGCCGGGCAGAATCTTCTCGTAGTACTCGACCGAGCGCATGATCTCGTCCTTGCGCGGAGGCGCAGCCGCCAGCACAATCTGGCCGCCCAGATGATCACTCGCCTCGTAGACGGTCACGTCGTAGCCGCGCTTGGCCGCCACGCGCGCGGCCTCCAGACCGGCAATACCGCCGCCCACCACGGCGACCTTCTTGTCGCCCTCGCCCGGCTTGATGGCGATGGTCGCCTCGTCGCCGTTCTCGGCATTGAGCACGCACGAGATGTACTTGCGGTTTTGAATCGCGTCGACGCAGCCCTTGTTGCAATTGAGGCACTCGCGAATGGGCTCACCCGTGGCGGCCTTCAGCGCAATGTCGGGGTCGCACATGAGCGAGCGGCCATAGGCGATGATGTCGGCCGCGCCGTCTTCCAGAATCTTCTCGCCGGCCTCGACCGAGACCACGCGACCGACGGTTGCCACCGGCACGGAGACCAGGGCCTTGACGCGCTCGGCCACGGGCAGCGTCCAATTGTAGGGCATGGCGCCCATGGGCGGAATGGTGTCGCCCATGTTGCCGGTGTGGTTGGCCTGCGCGACCTGGATCATGTCGATGCCCGCACCCTCGAGCAGCTTGGCGAACTCGCAGGCCTCATCGGGCTGCAGGCCGCCCTTGCCGCGCGGCGTGCCGTCGGGGTTCTCCATGATCACGGGGAGCTTGTACTCCACCATCAGCTGCGGCGCGGCTTCCTTAATGGCGGCGACGACCTCGAGCGCGTAGCGGACGCGGTTCTCGAACGAGCCGCCGTACTCGTCGGTGCGCTGGTTGAGGATGGCCGAGCACAGCGAACCCACCAGGCGGTCGCCGTGAACCTCGATGGCGTCGATCCCGGCCTGCTGCGCGCGAGCGGCCGAGGCAGCGATGGCCTCCTTGATCTGGGTGAGCTGCTCCACACTCGCCTCGTTCACAAAGTGCTGCATGTCGTGGTGCAGCTTGGCGTATGCCTGCTTGCGGATCTCGTTGGACTCGGCCATCTTGGCGGCAAAGGTCTCCTCGTCACCGGCGGCCTTGGCCTCCTGCGCGGCCTTGGCGGCGGCCATGGATCCCATGACCATGCGGCCGACGCCGGGCACGTCGTACTCGGGGTGGAACAGTTGCAGCGCAACCTTGGCACCGTGCTTGTGAACGG
>URZR01000105.1 GCA_900552425.1 uncultured Collinsella sp.
GTTTCACGTCACCTTGTCTCAAATGCGGCCCGCTCGCTGACGTTGCCAATACATCGGCGTTGCCTTGGCCATCAATAGTCATTTGGGACGTTCTTAAACGACCACCCAACGGCTATTGAGCACATGGCTCGCATGGCAGCCGTCTCTTTTATGTTTCCTTTAGCCGTTGCTGCCTAGGATGGGGGTTAGTCGGTAGGAAGGGAGCGTCTATATGGACGACGCGAGCGAGCGTGCAATCGAAGAGGACATGCTCGATCAGTTCAATTACTTTGACGATGAGGATGAGGAGCTAATCGATCGTCGCGAGCCGGCATCGCTTGACTCATTTGATCTGGTCGATGAAGAGACTGATGAGGTTGAGGACGAATCAACGGAGCCCCCACAGTCTTCGCGCCTTGACTCGCTGCTTTCGAGAGCCCCCATGCACCACGGTGTTCGTGCCGGCGCACTCCATATGAAAACAGACTGGCACCAGATCGTGACGGCAGGCGATGAGCTTGCCGTCGATGCGCCGCTCACCGATAAGTCATCCATCATCTGCCGCACCGGTATGCTTATGCTCGCGAGCGGAACGGGTGCCTGGCGTGTACGCGATACCATGAATCGCGTTGCCGCCGTACTCGGTGTCACCGTCCACGTTGACTTAAGTCTTCTGTCGTTTGAGTGCACCTGCATCGAAGATGGCCACTGCTTTAACGAGGTTGTCAGCCTGCCCACAACGGGAGTCAATACCCATCGCATTTGGATGATGGAGAGCTTCCTAAAGGAAATCGAGACGTATGGGCGCCGGTTTACCGTGCACGAATACCACGAGATGCTCAAGACCGTTGAGAGTTCAAAACCCGATTACTCTCCCTGGCAACAGGGCCTTGCGGCAGCTTGTGCTTGCGGCGCCTTCGTCTTTTTGCTCGGCGGCGGCCCTATCGAGATGGCCTGCGCATTCGTAGGCGCTGGTGTTGGCAACTTTGCTCGCTCTCATATTCTCAAGCAGGGTCTTGGCCAGTTTAGCGCGCTGACGATTGGCGTTGCGCTCGCTTGCGTTTCGTATCTGCTGGCATTGCTCGGCCTTGGCCAGGTCGTACCGGGGGCAATGTCGCACCAAGAAGGCTATATCGGCGCCATGCTCTTTGTGATTCCCGGCTTTCCCCTCATTACGGCAGGCCTCGACATCGCTAAGCTCGATATGCGAAGCGGCATTGAGCGTCTTTCGTATGCCGTGTCGATTATTGTGATGGCGACCCTTGTGGGCTGGATGGTTGCCGAGTGTGTGGGGCTGGCACCGGATGATTTTGCTCCGCTCGGCCTTTCGCCGCTTGCCCTTACGCTCCTGCGCGTGGTGATGAGCTTCGTTGGCGTATTCGGCTTCTCGGTGATGTTCAACAGCCCGGTAAAGATGGCCGCGGCAGCTGGGCTGATCGGCGCCGTGTCCAATACCTTGCGCCTTACGCTCGTCGATGCGCCGACGCTGTTTCCCTTTCTGGGCCTGAGCGTAGGTATGCCTCCCGAGGCGGCAGCGTTTATCGGTGCGCTGGTATCGGGCCTGCTCGCGAGCTTAGCCGAAATCAAGCTCACCTACCCACGTATCGCCCTCACGGTGCCATCGATTGTCATTATGGTGCCGGGCTTGTATCTGTATCGCTCGATGTATTACATGTGCACCTTCGACACGGTCAATATGCTCGGCTGGTTTGTGCGTGCAGTGCTCATTGTGGCGTTTCTGCCCGTTGGCCTGGGCGTGGCGAGAACCCTCACCGACTCTCGCTGGCGCCACACCAGCTAATTGGTGCAAATGAAACTGATCCGCAAAACATGAACGTGGATAATCTCCCGTTTTTGGCCTGTTTACGGGCTCAAAACGGGAGATTATCCACGCTCGTGGAATGGGTGTCCGAAAATCCACGCTCGTTGGGCCGATGCAGACGCACCTGGCGATTCCTTTTTTGTAGACGTTGTCGCGCGGCTACGGGCAGGAAAGGTCCCAACGGTTAACATATACTCCATATGGGTAAAGAGACCAAAGCGCTGCCGCGGGCGGCGCTTTGCGTTTGAAAAAACTAGCTCGTCTAAGAGGAACTAGCATGTTAGACCGTTTTACCGATCGCGCGCGCAAGGTCATGTCCATGGCCAAGCAAGAAGCGCTCGATCTTCACTCAAATAAGGTGGGTACCGAGCACCTGCTGCTCGCACTCGCCAAGGAGGACGAGGGCATTGCCGCCGAGGCACTGCGTTCGCTCGATATCTCCTACGACGACATCATGGATACTCTTAAAGAGGTCCAGACCACGGTTCCCGAGCCCAGTGAGGAGACCGAGGCGGCCAAGCTCGCCTTTACGCCGCTCGTCATTAGCGTGATGGAGCGTTCATTCCGCGTGGCGCGTGAAAACAACCAGACCTACGTGTCGACCGAGCACTTGCTGATCGGCATCGTCGAAGAGGGCAACGGCATGGCCATGGACATCCTCATGCGCCTGGGTGTGTCGTCCGCCTCCATCAAAAAGGCTATCGAGAAACTCACCGCCAAGGACCAGGACAAGAAGCGTCCGCTCGCCGGCGCCGGTGCTGGTCGTCCCGGTACGGGCCTGCCGTTCTTTAGCGGCTCGGATGCCTCCCAGCAAAAGGGGAGCGGCACCGATACACTTAAGCAGTTCGCGACCAACCTTACGCAGAAGGCGCGCGACGGCGAACTCGATCCGGTGATCGGCCGCGAAAAGGAAGTCCAGCGTATGATGGAGATCCTTTCGCGCCGCACCAAGAACAATCCTCTTATCCTGGGCGATCCCGGCGTGGGCAAAACGGCCATCGTCGAGGGACTGGCGCAACAGATTGCTGCCGGCAACGTGCCCGAGAACCTCATGAACCAGAATATCTGGACGCTCGACCTGCCGGGTCTCGTTGCGGGCGCCAAGTATCGCGGTGAGTTCGAGGAGCGCCTCAAGAACGTGATCCAGGAGGCGACCGAGGCCGACGACGTCATTCTGTTTATCGACGAGATGCACACCATCATCGGTGCCGGTTCTGCCGAGGGCTCCATCGACGCGAGCTCCATGCTCAAGCCCGTGCTCGCGCGCGGTGCCTTCCAGATTATCGGCGCCACCACGGCCGAGGAATTCCGCAAGTACCTCACCAAGGACCCAGCCTTCGAGCGTCGCTTCCAGACCATCGATGTCGAGGAGCCGAGCGTCGAGGACACGGTCAAGATCCTGACTGCGCTCAAGCCGCGCTACGAGGAGCACCACCATGTGCGCTATACGCAGGGTGCTATCGAGGCCGCCGCGAACCTTTCCAACCGCTACATCCAGGATCGCTTCCTGCCCGATAAGGCCATCGACCTCATTGACGAGGCCGGTGCCCGCGCCCGCATCGCCGCTAACCGCGCGCCCGAGCCGGTGCGCGAGGCCGAGCATCGCATAGAGGAGCTCAAGGCCGCCGCGCAGGAGGCCACCGAGAGCGACGACATGAACAAGGCTGCCGAGATCACCGAGCAGCAGAAGGCTGCCGAGATTGAGCTCGCCGAGGCCAAGGCTGCCTGGACGGCCGAGCTCGACGCCAACCCGCTCACCATCGATGTCTCCCAGATCGCCGATATCGTGTCCGTGACCTCGGGCGTGCCGGTGTCCTCGCTTACCGAGAGCGAGAGCCGTCGCCTGCTGCAGGCCGAAAGCGTGCTCAAGACCCGCATTATCGGTCAGGATGAGGCTGTCGAGGCAGTTGCCAAGGCCGTGCGCCGCAGCCGCTCGCCGCTCAAGGATCCGCGTCGCCCCGGCGGCAGCTTTATCTTCCTGGGTCCCACCGGCACGGGCAAGACCGAGCTCGCCAAGACGCTCGCCGAGTACCTCTTTGGCAGCAAGGACGCGCTCATCAGCTTCGACATGTCCGAGTTCGGTAGCGAGTTCGAGGTCTCCAAGCTCATCGGTAGCCCTCCGGGTTACGTCGGTCACGACGAGGGCGGCCAGCTCACCAAGGCCGTTCGTCGCCACCCGTACTCGGTCGTGCTGTTCGACGAGATCGAGAAGGCGCACCCCGATATCTTCAACATTCTGCTGCAGGTGCTGGAAGAGGGTCGTCTGACCGATAGCCAGGGCAAGACGGTCGACTTCCGCAACACTGTGATCATCATGACGTCCAATGTGGGCGCCCGCGAGATTGCGCAGGATGCGAGCGTGGGCTTTGGCACCACCGGCGAGCAGGGTCTCACGTCGAGTGAGATCCGTGGTCGCGCGATGGGCGAGCTCAAGCGCCTGTTCCGCCCCGAGCTGCTCAACCGTATCGACGACATCGTGGTGTTCCAGAAGCTCTCGGGCGAGAATCTCACCAAGATCGCGCACCTGCTGGTGGACGACCTGCGCCAGCGTCTGATTGCCAACGGCATGAACATCAAGCTCACCGATGCGGCCTATGACAAGATCGTGGCCGAGGGCACCGACCTCACCAACGGTGCGCGTCCGCTGCGCCGTGCTATTCAAAAGCTCATCGAGGACCCGCTGTCCGAGGAACTTCTGGCCGGCGAGTGGGGCGAGGGCGATACCGTCCTGTGCGACGTGGCCGATGGCAAGTTTGTCTTTAGCCATGGCACGGGCGAGATCCCGGCACCGCGTCCGGCGGGCACGCTCGGTGGCGATACCGCCCCGGCGGCACCGCACACCGGCAACGCCGCGCCCGTGAGCGGCGGCGTGACCTCGGGCCCCGGCGGCATGATGCAAGCCGGTTCCGGCGCGCTGTAGGGCGTAACAAAACCTTGTGTCCACGAGGGCGTTCCAAAGGAGCGCCCTTTTTCTGTTGGAAAGCCCCCTTCGTTCAAAGTAGATCTCATTAAACATATCAATGGCGTATGCATAAACGTTGATCAAGCGTTGAGGTTGGTTGAAGGGTCCAACGTTCCTTCGGCGCGGCCCGTCTAACCTGCTTTATCTTAATAAAGTGGCGTCTCCCCACCGTTAGCCGATGATGCGAGAACGCTCGGCGTTTTCGACTGGTTTATGCAAACGAAGTCTGGGAATATACAAGTCGCATGTCTTATTGTCTAACCAGTTGCGCCAAGGAGGCACCATGGATTACAAGATCACCGGCTACGAGCCCGCCCAGCTGTTCCATTTCTTTGAGGAGGTCAGCGCGATTCCCCGCGGGTCTGGCAACGAGAAGGGCATCAGCGATTTCTTGGTTGCGTTTGCCAAGGAGCGCGGCCTCGATGTGTACCAGGACGAGGTCTACAACGTCATCATTCGCAAGCCCGCTTCTGCCGGCGCCGAGAATGCTCCGACCGTGATGCTGCAGGGCCACATCGATATGGTGTGCGACAAGTTGGGCTCTGTTGAGCACGACTTTACGACCGACGGTATCGACCTGGTCGTCAAGGACGGCGTCCTCACCGCTAACGGCACCACTCTGGGCGCCGACAACGGTATCGCCGTCGCTCTGATGCTTACCGTGCTCAACGACGATTCGATTGCTCATCCGGCCCTCGAGTGCGTATTCACCACCGACGAGGAGACTGGCCTGGTCGGCGCCGAGACGCTCGACAAGTCCCAGATTAGCGCCCGCACCATGATTAACCTTGACTCCGAGGAAGAGGGCGTTGCCACCGTCAGCTGCGCCGGCGGCGTCGTTGTTACCTACACCTGCCCCATCGTGCGCGAGCACAAGACCGGCAGCACCCTCACGCTCGACATCTCCGGCCTACTGGGTGGTCATTCCGGCAACGATATCAACCTGGAGCGCGGCAACGGCAACCTCATCATGGCCCGCATCATCGACCGCCTGATGGTCGCCGGCGAGCCCGCCATCGTTAGCTTTAACGGCGGCACTAAGGACAACGCCATCAACCGTGAGTGCAAGTCCGAGCTGGTTTACGCCGACCACGCTGCCGCCGAGGCCGCGGCCCAGATCGCAAAGGACATCATCGCCGACGTCACTGCCGAGCTCGAGGTCTTCGACCCCGGCTTTACCTGCACCGTCGAGATTGCCGACGACGCCGAGGTCGAGGCCATGGATCAGAAGTCCGCGCTTGCCCTCATCCGCGCCCTGCGTCTTGCCCCTAACGGCGTGATTCGCCGCAACGTCGCCACTGACGGCTCCGTCGAGGTTTCCTCCAACATCGGTGTGGTTGCCACCTCTGACGACGAGGTTAAGATCATGCTTTCCCCGCGCTCCTCGATCACCTCGCTGCAGAACGAGTTCAAGGATCGTTTGCAGACGCTTGCCGATGTCCTGGGCTTCGACGCCAAGT
>URZR01000106.1 GCA_900552425.1 uncultured Collinsella sp.
CGCACGGACAGCGCCGAGGACTTTGCCGCCTACAGCGCGCGCCTGCATCGCCCGGGTCGCTGCGTTCGCTTGCGCGACCTTTTGGACTTCAACGCAGCCGGCCGCAAACCCCTGCCGCTTGACCAGGTGGAGAGCGCCCGCAGCATCGTCACCCGTTTCAACACCGGTGCCATGAGCTACGGCTCTATCAGCCAAGAAGCCCACGAATGCATGGCCATCGCCATGAACCGTTTGCACGGACGCTCCAACTCCGGCGAGGGCGGTGAAGATCCGCGCCGCGAGACGCCGCTAGCCAACGGCGATTCCAAGAACTCCGCCATCAAGCAGGTGGCGAGCGGACGCTTTGGCGTCACCAGCCGCTACCTTGCAAGCGCCACGGAAATCCAGATCAAGATGGCACAGGGCGCCAAGCCCGGCGAGGGCGGCCACCTGCCCGGCAAGAAGGTATATCCCTGGATCGCCGAGGTACGCCGTTCGACCCCCGGTATCGGCCTCATCTCTCCCCCACCCCACCACGACATCTACTCCATCGAGGACCTGGCCGAGCTGATCTTTGACCTCAAGTGCGCCAACCCCGACGCGCGCATCAGCGTCAAGCTGGTCAGCGAGGCCGGCGTGGGCACCATCGCTACCGGCGTGGCCAAGGGCGCTGCCAACAAGATCTTGATCAGCGGTCACAACGGAGGCTCCGGCGCCGCGCCGCGCGACTCCATTTGGCATGCGGGCCTGCCTCTTGAGCTCGGCCTTGCCGAGGCCCAGCAGACGCTGGTGCAAAACGGCCTGCGCTCCCGCGTGGTGCTGGAGGCGGACGGCAAGCTTATGGACGGCACTGACGTTGCCGTTGCCTGCCTGCTTGGCGCCGAGGAGTTCGGCTTCGCCACCATGCCGCTTATCGCCATGGGCTGCCTTATGCAGCGCGATTGCCAGCAGGACACCTGCCCCGCGGGCATCGCCACGCAGAACTGCCGCCTGCGCCACGGATTTGCCGGCAAGCCCGAGCACGTCGAGCGCTTCATGCTCTTTGTGGCCGAGCAGCTGCGCGAGATCATGGCGCGTCTGGGCTTCGCTACGGTGGACGAGATGGTTGGCCACGTGGAATGCCTGCGCCAGGTAGAGGTAGAGGACAACGACAAGGCGAACCTCATCGACCTGTCCGCCGTGCTGGCACCGGCCGTCTGCAGCTTCGGCCGTCACCTGCCCGGTGCCGACGCATGCCACTACCTGCCCGAGATGGCGGCGGACTCCCAGCTCGAGCGCACGCTTGACGCAACCCTCTTCATCCCCCACACCGCGGAGGCGCGCGAGCACCTGCGCCCGGTTCGCTTCCATGCGGACATCGCCAACATCAACCGCTGCGTGGGCACCATGCTGGGCCATGCGGTCACCTCCGCTCATCCGGACGGCCTGCCCGCGGGTTCCATCACCATCGACTGCGATGGGTCGGCTGGTCAGAGCTTTGGCGCCTTCCTGCCGCGCGGCATTACGCTCAACGTGTGCGGCGACGCCAACGATTACTTTGGCAAGGGCCTTTCGGGCGGCGAGGTGTCGGTGCGCCCCAACCCGCATGCGACCTACAAGTTCGACGAGAACATCATCGTGGGCAACGTTGCGTTCTTTGGCGCCACGAGCGGCCGCGGCTTCATTAACGGTCTGGCAGGCCAGCGCTTTGGCGTGCGCAACTCCGGTGCCACCGTGGTGGTCGAGGGCTGCGGCAACCATGGCTGCGAATACATGACGGGCGGTCTGGCGCTCATCCTGGGCGAGGTCGGGCAGAATTTTGCCGCCGGCATGACAGGCGGCGTGGCCTACGTCTTTGACCAGTACGGCACACTCAATGCCCGCGTGAACCACGAGAGCGTTGATCTCAAGGCCCCGACGGCCGGCGAGCTGGCACAGATTCGCGAGCTCATCCAGGAGCACGTGGACGCGACGCAGAGCCCGCGCGGCATCAAGCTGCTCTACAGCTTTGAGACGATGAGCAAGCACTTCGTGAAGGTCATTCCGACCGAGTACGAGCGTGTGCTGGCGATTGTCGCCGCCGCCGACGCCGTCGGCAAGACGCATGCGCAGGCAGAGGAGCTGGCGTTTGACATCGTGACCGGTCGCGCGAGCGCTGCGGATCTCGCTCGCTTCGATGCTGCGGGCGGTGCTGCGGGCGCTGCGTCCGTGGCTGCCAGCCCTGTTGCTTCGACCAAGAAGGAGGCGTAAGTGCCATGGGTAAGCCCGGTGCTTTTCTTGATATCGATCGCGTGACCCACGAGCTGCGTCCCGTGGAGGAGCGCAGTCATGATTTTGATCCCCTGTATGTGGAGCTCGATGACGACGCACGTCGCGCCCAGGCGAGCCGCTGCATGATGTGCGGCGTGGCGTTTTGCCAGATGGGCGCGAGCTTTGGCAAGGCACGTCCGAGCGGCTGCCCGCTGCACAACTTGATTCCCGAGTGGAACGAGCTGGTGTACCGCGGCCGCTGGGACGAGGCTGCCGAGCGTCTGTCGCTCACCTCGCCCATGCCCGAGTTCACGAGTCGTGTGTGCCCGGCGCTGTGCGAGGCCGCGTGCAACCTGGGTTCGGTCGATGGCCAGCCCACGACGATCCATGACAACGAACGTGCGATCAGCGACCACGAATGGGCAAATGGCGGTCCGCGTCGCTTTGAGCCGGCGGGGGAGGACGCGCCCTCGGTCGCCGTGGTTGGTTCTGGCCCGGCTGGCCTGGTGGCTGCGTGGGAGCTCGCGCGTCGCGGTGCCCGCGTGACGGTGTTTGAGCGTGACGACCGCCCGGGCGGCCTGCTCATGTACGGCATTCCCAACATGAAGCTCGAGAAGTCCGTGGTCGAGCGTCGCGTGGCGCTCATGCGCGAGCTGGGTATCGTCTTTGAGCTGAGCGCCGATGTGACGGACCCTGCGGTGGCAGCCAAGCTCAATGGCTTTGACGCCGTTGTGGTGGCTGCTGGTGCTCGTGCGCCCCGCGGTCTTTCGGCTACGAATGTGGATGCCCCGGGCGTGGTGTATGCCGTGGATTACCTGACGGCTTCGACTGTGTCGGTACTCGACGGCGGCGAGCCCGCTATTGACGCGCGCGGCCTGGACGTTGTGGTCATTGGCGGTGGCGATACGGGCAACGACTGCGTGGGTACCGCCGTACGTCAGGGCGCGCGCAGCGTGCGTCAGTTTGAGTTCTTGCCGGCGGCGCCCGATAAGCGTACGGCGAGCAACCCCTGGCCGCAGTGGCCCAATGTGAAGAAGACCGACTATGGCCAGCAAGAGGCCATTGCCGCCATGGGTGGCGAGATGCGCGCCTGGGGTGTGGATACCCTCGAGGTGTTGCTGGACAAGAAGGGCGCGGCCGCGGGTCTGCGCGTAGTCGATCTAGATTGGTCGGCCGGCAAGCCCGAACGCATTGCGGGCTCCGAGCACGAGGTGCCGGCGCAGCTGGTGCTCATCGCCTGTGGCTTTACGGGTCCGGAGCACGGCGTGTTCGATGTGGTGAGCGTGCCTGTTGCCACCGCTGGTCGTCCGCTGCCGGTGATGGCTGCCGAGGGCTCGCACCTCGCGGCCCGCGTGGATGGCGTTGCTGCGGATGCCGCGCCGGTGTATGTGGCCGGCGACGCCCGCAACGGCAGCTCGCTCGTGGTGAGTGCCATGGCCGATGCCCTCGCCTGCGCTGCCGAGGTTGCCGAGGCACTGGAACTGTAAAGTAGTCACGGAGATATTCAACAATCGAATCGGCAAGGGCTGTCCCTAACTGCCGGCACAAAAGGAACGTCCCTAAGTGCCGACAGTTAGGGACGTTCCTTTTGTGCCGGCATTCGGGGACACTCCTTGCGGATTTGCGAGCAGTTTGCGCGTTTGTCGACGTAAGGATGTTCATTTGTCGACTTCTTGGGCTGTGGTCACCTGTTGTTTCTGTGGTGGCTGCAGGCATCTGGCTCAAAAGGGCGGGTTGGCCGTCTATGTTTGCCTGCGGTTTTGTTGCGGTGCACATTTTCGGTCAAGCTTTTCGTCAAGTGTTTGGTCAGCATCTGGTTTGCAGTCGGAGGCCTATTTTGCCCGCGCTGGTCGTGGCTGCCCACCCTCCTCGTAAGCTCAAATTGAGGTCCATCAGTTTGAGGAGGATGCCATGACTGACCACGCTTTTGACCGAGCAGAGCTGGCTGAAGCCGTCGGCAACGATATTGCCGACATGGCTCACTTTTGGATGCTGCGGAAGTTTCAATTCCTGGAGCCGGCACGCGAACAGTTCGAGATTATCGTCGACCCGTGGCTCAGCTATTGCGAGGAACCTTCTCAAAACGAAATCATGGCCTACAACATGGCATTTACCGATTGGCTGCTCTTCGAGCGCCCCTATCGCCATGGTAAGACGCTGCTCGAGCTGTATGTTGACGAGCCGCCGGCATCGCTTTCGCCTGCCTCGCTCAAGCGGCTCGAGCAGGTACGCGACACGCAGTATTTCTCGCGCTTTGGCATTTTGGACAAGGATCCTGCGAACGGCATGGTTGCGCTGAAGGACACACGCACCGATCATCGCTTTGATGTCTACGACCCGCATATCGTGCAGAAGGAGCATTGGAACGACGGCGCGATTGCGGTGCGCCTCGCCTGCGTCGACGATGCCTGGCTTACGGCGGGACAGCTCTACCTGTATGACATCGCGCGCCTGAACGACACGGCGGTCGATGGGCCGGGTGCGGTGCATCCCGAGGACCTGCAGGACGGCTTTGACACCTCGTGCATCAGCTTCTTCTTGCGGCTGGTCCGCGACATCATGGGCGCCCAGGGGCGGTACGTAAAGTCGCTCAACATCTACGAGCAGGAGTGGGAGTAGGGGATGGGTGGTTGTCGCCTGCCTTGCCTTTTGCCTTTTTGTCTCGATCTGTAACGTTTGGGGACAAAAACCAGTCTATCTGTTACAGATCGAGACGAACGCTTGGGCACCGCTGGTTTGTCTAAATCTGTAACGCTTAGGGGCCTGGAGAACGTCTTACTGTTACAGATCGAGACGTTTGGCACCTGGCTGGGGGGGATGTCTCAATCTGTAACATCTACAGTCCAAAAATCGGTCTTCCTGTTACAGGTCGAAACGTTTGTCGGCGGAGGCAACGGTGACGATGGTCCATTTGTCCGATGTGGTGGTGATGGAAGTGTCTAATACCGTTTTCAAGCACAAGCATACGACTCGCAACACGTTGGCGCGGAATAGGATGCTCGCGCGACTCACGGAGGCGACCGAGCAAGGTGCGCTGCTCGCAACGCATGACAATGCCGAGCTCATGTGGCTGCGGCGTCATGTTGGAACCGACGATATCGCGGAACCCGAGCCGTATTTGTTCTGCTTTCAACATGATTGGGGTGTACTGACGCCGGCGGAGCGAACGCTGCGTACCATCAAAGGGCTTGCAGAGTTTCATCCCGATTGGGCGTTTTGGGGCTATGACGCGGCGCTTTTGTGGGGTCTGGAGGTGCCGAATGATCTGCTTGGGTCGCGTTTTCTTGTTAAGACGGGTTGTTCGGTGACGTTGAGCGGCGGGTGCAGGTTGTTGCGTCCGCAGATGGCGGGCGCACTCGAGCATGTTGATGGCGTGCGGGTGACGTCGTTTTGGCGCACGGTGGAGGATTGCCTACTGCGTGCACCGTTCTCCTACGGGTTGGCGATTGCCGATTCTGCACTGCGGGCGAAAGGCGTATCACGTGGGGATTTGTGCGAGCGCCTCCGCGCCGATTGCGAGGGCAGGCGAGGGTATCGCAGGGCACAGGTGATTGCGTCGTATGCGGACGGGCTGTCTGAAAACGGCGGCGAGTCTCGGTTCCGAGCATTCTTTATTGCGTACGGCTTTCCGGTTCCGGAGCTGCAGGTGGAGTTTCGCGACCCGCTCGATCCGAGCCAGGTGTTTCGCGTCGACTATTTTTGGCGGCTCGAGGACGGGACGTGTGTCATCGGCGAGCTCGACGGAAAGGGGAAGTACACCTTGCAGAGCGGCGAGGGTCGGGAGTCGGTTGACCCATTCGTGGCAGAGCGTCAGCGGGAATCTCATCTGACAATGCTCGGGCATAAGGTGCTTCGATTTACGTTTAACGAACTCAAAGGCCCGGGGAAGCTAGTCGAGAAAATGAGGCTGGCGGGTATTCCTCGGCAGGTTGAATTGGCTGAGGAGTGGAGATGCCAGTGGTATGGGCGCTGAGAGGTTTTGTCTCGATCTGTAACGTTTA
>URZR01000107.1 GCA_900552425.1 uncultured Collinsella sp.
CGCAAATACACCTGTCGGCCGCAAGCCGCGAAACAGAATGGAAACCAACCCACCGGCTCGTCGCGTTTACCGCGTTTTATAATGCTCGTGTTGCAACCCAAAAGAGGAACGTATGGCTTTTACCGACAAACCCGAAAGCGCAAACGAGGCGCAGGATCATTCCCAGCCGCTCGACGACGGCGGCCTTTTCTCCCTTAACGACGTCATCATGGCAGGCAGGCAACAGCTCACCCGCTCCGAGCATCTCTTGGCTGCCGACACGCGCCGCAACGCCCGCAACCTACTCGCGAGCGCCAAGTTGCTCGTGCTCGTCGTCATCGTCTCGCTCGCCATGGGCGTTGCCGCTTGGGCGTTTTTGGCCTCGCTGAATATCGCGACCGACTATCGCGAGCACCACGCGTGGGTCTACGCATTGCTTCCCGTTGTGGGCATTGCCACCGCATGGGTGTACAAAAACCACGGCCTTGCTGCCAAACGAGGCAACAACCTGGTCATCGACTCCGCTCTGGGCACACGCCTCATCCATATGCGCATGGCCGTCCTCACCTTCGTCTGCTCTACGCTCACGCACCTAACGGGCGGATCGGCCGGTCGCGAGGGAGCCGCGGTGCAGATTGGCGGCACCATCGCCAGCAACATCTCGAGCCTCGCCCACCTCAAAAAGCACGATCATCACGACCTCATGCTCGCCGGTATCTCGTCCGCCTTTGGCGCCGTGTTCGGATCGCCCCTCGCCGGCGCGTTCTTTGGCATGGAGATGTGCTTTATCGGAAAGATCGACTACACCGCGGGCATCTACTGCCTGGTCGCCTCGTTTACCGGCTACTTTACGTCGCTTGCCTTGGGAACCGAGTACGAGGCGAATGTCATCGCCAGCGTTCCCGACATGACACCACGGACGGTTGTCATCGTTGTTGTCAGCGCAATTATCTTCGGCCTGACGGCACGCCTCTTTGCCTGGTCGGTTCGAACCGTCAAAAGCCTGTACGGTCGCTTTATCACCAATTACCTCGTTCGCGCACTTATAGGCGCACTCGTGGTTTTGGCCGCCTATGCCCTCCTCGACGCCTGGGACTACGCCGGCCTTTCCACGTGGCTTTCCGGCGCCGGATTTGCAGGCAACACCACCCTGGCGGACGCAGCCATCAAGTTGGTCGTCACAGCGCTTACCCTGGGCGCGGGCTTCCAAGGCGGCGAGGTCACGCCCCTGTTTGGCATCGGTGCGGCACTCGGTGGCTGGATCGGTTGCCTTACCGGGCTTGACCCCAGTTTTCTGGCGGCTCTCGGCATGCTCGGCGTGTTCTGCGCCGGCCTCAACGTGCCCATCACCACCTGCATGATGGCCATCGACCTGTTCCACGGCACGGCCGCCGGGTTCTTTGTCATCGTGGCCTTTATCAGCTATCTCGCCGGCGGACACCGAGGCGTATATCCCGCACAGCGCATTGTCTCGCCTAAACGCCGTTCGCTTATTGTGGACGAGGGCGGCACGGTGGCAGAGGCTATCGAGCGCCACAACGACCTGATAGAGTAGACGTTAGTATTCGCCGTGCAGCCACAATCGGGAGCAATTCGACCCGAGCGCGACCGCACCGTCACGTTATACGCCGGGAGTCGCCCCATGCACGCAACTGATTTTGGTCGCACGCTCATCATCGCCAACCCAGCCGCCCAGTCGGGTGCGGCACGCGAAGTTGCCGCGCGCCTGCAACGCTTTTTGGACATGACTGCACGCGCATCCCAGTTTGACCTGGTGTTGACCGAGCGTATGGGACACGCCAAGGAGCTGGCCGCACAGGCACAGGGCTATCGCACCGTTATCGCACTCGGCGGCGACGGCGTGATTCACGAGGTCGTCAACGGGCTTATGACGCAAAAGGAGAACGCCCGCCCCGCTCTTGCCGTCCTGCCCGTGGGCTCCGGCAACGATTTTGCCCAGACGCTCGGCATCGACGATTTCTCCGGCAAGAATTTTGGCGCGCTGCTCACCTGCGAGCTGCAGCGTCAGGATATCGGGCGCATTCGCTCGTGGAGCCCTGCGAGCGGCAGCGGCGAGGCTACCGTTGAGTACTACGACCAGACGCTCTCGGTCGGCATCGATGCTGCCATCGGCCTTAGCACCACCGAGCTGCGCAAAAAGACCGGCTTGACGGGCGCGCCGCTCTACACCCTCTCGGGACTTGAGCAGTTTGGCCTGCGCTATCGCAACTACCCCATGACAGCCAGCTTTGACGCGCCCACAGAGCGCGTGAGGGCGATCATCATGGCGATTCAGCTGGGCCCCACGTATGGCTCGGGCTATCGCATCTGCCCCGATGCCGACCCCTGCGACGGCATACTCGACGTCTGCTACGCCTGCGGCCCCGTCCCCCGTGCGGTCGCCCTACCCATGTTCCTTTCGGCCAAGGACGGTCACCACACCAAGCTGCCGCCGGTACGCATGCGCCGCTGCCGCCATGCCGAGTTCACCTTTGAGGAGCCCGACTACCCCATTCAGGCCGACGGCGAGCCCATCGTCGCCTCGCGCATCGAAGTCGACATCCTACCCGGCGCCCTCCAAGTCTGGCACCCCACCCGCTAACCCCACCTAAGTTGCGGTGAAATAGGGACTGTTTATGCAGGTAAGCCGCAAAACAGTCCCTATTTCACCGCAACTTATTGAGAAGATCATTCCTTCCCGCCCGGCTTGCGACGGTTAGCCTTTTTAATCGCATTGAAGTGCTTGTCGTTGAGCCTGCGCTGGCGCGATCGCTGGGGCACTTTGGTCTTGACGCGACGGCGCGGCGGACGGCCACGACGCTCAAGCTCTGCGCGCAGCTTACGCAGGCAGCTCGCGCGATTCTGAAACTGACTACGGCTCTCGCGCGCCGTCACAACAATCCCCGTGGGCCCATGCTTCATACGCACCGCCGAGTCCGTTGTGTTGACGCCTTGTCCGCCCGGACCCGTCGCGCGAAACACCTGCACTTCGCAATCGCGCACCAACTCCTCGGCCGACATCTCGGCATAGCGCGCATATTCGCGCCATCCCATCTTGTTCTCGTCCATATCAGCACCTCCCCTCATACAAAAAATGTGACAAAGGGAAAGCCCCTTTGTCACATCGCATACCAATCGCTTGTGTTGCGCGCTTAGGCGAAGGTGATCTCGCCGGTATCGCAGTCCATATCGGCGATACGGGCCAGGCTCTCAACGCGGAAGCCGCGCTCGCGGAGCTTATCGCCACCGCCCTGGAAGCCCTTCTCCACCGCAATGCCAATACCGGACACCTCGGCACCCGCAGCCTCGCAGATCTTGATAAGACCCTCGAGTGCGCAGCCGTTGGCCAGGAAGTCGTCGATAATCAGGACCTTGTCGCCCTCGGACAGGAAGCGCTTGCCGACGATGACCGGGTACTCCTTCTGTTTGGTAAAGGAGTAAATGGTCGTGGCATACTGCTCGCCGTCGAGGTTGATGGACTGTGCCTTCTTGGCAAAGACCACTGGCACGCCGCCAAAGTGCTGGGCTGCAATGCAAGCCATACCAATGCCCGAAGCCTCAATCGTCAGGATCTTGTTGATCTCGACATCCTTGAACAGACGGGCCCACTCGGCGCCCATGTGGTCGAACAGCTCAACATCGCACTGGTGGTTGAGGAAGGCATCAACCTTAAGGACGTTACCGGCCTTTACGATGCCGTCATGGCGAATACGATCCTCAAGCTCCTGCATGGCGCAACCCCTTCTCGCGGCAACGATACCGCGCGATTAATAAACGTTGTTCGATAGTCTACCACGGACCGACCCCCGCCCGCCCCACAAGCCGCATCGCACCACAAACCAGTCTTTTTGGGACGGCGCGATTCGTGGCAGACAGCCTCCCAACACGCTAATGACGGGCGCGCATCTTCACCAAACGCACCATGGCAAGCGCAAAGCCCACAGCGGCCACGGCCATCAACACATAGAACACCGAGCGAAAGCCGAATAGGAATACATCCGGACGGCCTGCAACAAAACTGGTCACGGCCTCGCCCATCGCCACGCTCATCTGCCCATAGAGGATATGCGAACCTGCCGTAATACCCAGCGCCATGCCCGCATAGCGCGCCAAGCTGCCCAAGCTACCTGCAAAGCCAAGTGCCTCGCGCGGAGCCGAGCCCATGTACAGCGAGTTGTTGGGGCTCTGGAAAATCGACGTACCGCACGACATAAATGCGACGCAGCACACGATCACAGGGATAGAAGAGTGCTCGTCGAGCGTGCTTACTGCAAAGAGACCGCACACATACACGCCCAGGCCGACCGCCGTGGGACCCTCGCAGCCAACACGGTCCGAAACCGTTCCCGAAAGCGGGCCGATAAAGGCATTCACCATCGGCAGCGCCAAAAAGAGCAGTCCGGAAATGTCGGAACCAAAGCCGTGGGCGTCCTGAAAATAGAACGGCAGAATAAACTCGGATGCGCCAATACCAACGAACGCGATGAGCATGCAGGCAAGGTTGATGGTGAAGGCCGAATTTGCAAAGCAGCGACGAGCGGCCTCGATCAGGGACATGGGGCGCTCGCCGGCCTCCGGCTTAACATGCGGCAGCGTGGAGAGCCCCACGATAAACGAGATGACGCCAATGGGCAGGTTGATGAGGAAGATGCTCTCCCAGGGAAAGCTTGCCACCAGCACGCCGCCGAGTACGGGGCCACACATCATGCCGAGGGCCACAAAGGTCGCGAGAATACCCATGGCACGGCCTCGTTCGCGCGCCGGAAACGACTCGGTGATGATACCCATGTTGTTGGCCATGGCCGCCGCGCAACCGACGCCTTGCACAATACGTGCCAGAATAAGAACTTCGAGCGAGGCCGAAAGGCCACAAAGCAGCGAGCCGACCGTAAAGACGATGACGCCCAGCTGGAAAACGCCCACCTTGCCGCGCACGTCACCCAGGCGGCCAAACGGCAGCATAGCCACGCACGTCGCAAGCAGGTACACCGAGCTCACCAGCTGGATGCGGTCGAAGCCCACGCCCAGCTCCTTTTGCATCACGGGCAACGCCACGGTCACGACGGTCGAATCCAGACACGACATAAACGTCATGATGAGCACGGTAAACAGAATCGCCCATTTGTTCTTGCCATGGGTATCGCCCTCAAGGGCAATGTGCTCGCGGCGCAGCTGCTCTGCGGTTTTCTCCATATCCATCCTTTCGAGTGGCCCAACACAAAAAACGGGGCCCCAATCGCCTGCAAACAGCCGCGATTGGGGTCCCGCCTACGGAATCGGAACTATATGTCACCGGAACCCCAAGAGGCTCCGTCGCTTCATACGAGAAGCTAGCCTAGCACTGCTCGAGCGCCTGCTCAAGGTCGGCAATCAGATCGGCCGTGTCCTCGAGGCCGCACGACAGGCGCACCATGTCGGCGGAGATGCCGCAGGCGATGAGCTCCTCATCGTTCATCTGACGGTGCGTGGCGTTAGCGGGATGCAGGCAGCAGGTGCGAGCATCGGCCACATGCGTGGCGATCTGGGCGAGTTTAAGGCTCTTCATAAAGGTCTCGGCCGCCGCGCGACCACCGTTAAAGCCAAAGCTCACGACGCCGCAGGTACCGTTGGGCATGTACTTCTGAGCCAGGTCATAGTACTTATCGCCCTCCAGGCCCGGATAGCTCACAAAGCGCACCTTGGGATGGCTCTGCAGGAACTTAGCAACGGCCAGGCCGTTCTCACAATGACGCGGCATACGCACATGCAGGGATATGCCGCGTCATGTGGAAAACGGACAGGCTGTGGCAGAATTTCTGGCAAACCATCCAAAGGTAGTGAGTGTAACATACAGCGGACTTCCGGGAGACAAATACTATGAACTGGCACAGAAATATCTGCCGAAGGGTGGTTGTGGTGTCGTATCCTTTGAACTGGAAGGCGGCCGTGCAGCAGCAGAAACATTTATGAAGCATTTGAAACTGGCAGCCATCGAGACACATGTGGCTGATGCAAGAACCTGCTGTCTGAATCCGGCGACATCTACACACCGCCAGATGACAGATGAGCAGCTGGAGGCAGCCGGAATTCCGGCGGGACTGGTGCGAATGTCCTGTGGTCTCGAAGACAAGGAAGACCTGATCGCAGATCTGGCACAGGCTCTGGATGCCATCTAAACGGATATAATGGAACTGAACGAAATAAAAGAAAACTGACACAGTGATGTTATAACTTTTGACA
>URZR01000108.1 GCA_900552425.1 uncultured Collinsella sp.
TGCGGCACGGGCATCCCTCGCCGCGCTGGTGCTCGAGGGGGTCCCGGGCGCGCGCCTCAGCTGCGTGGACCTGTCGCCGAGGATGGCCGAGGCGGCCCGCGCGCGCCTGGGAGAGCGGGCCGACGTCCTGCTCTGCGACGCCGAGCGCCTGCCCTTCCGCGACGGCTCGTTCGACGCCGCGTGGTGCAACGACTCCTTCCACCACTACCCGGACCCCGAGCGCGCGGCATTCCAGGCGTGGCGCGTGCTCGCGCCCGGCGGCACCTTTATCATCGGTGACGCGTGGCAGCCGGCACCGGCCCGCGCGATTATGAACGCATGGATGCCGCATTCGCGCGAGGGGGACGTCCGCATCTACTCCGAGGCCGAGATGTGCCGCATCCTCGGCACATGGTTCAGCGACGTGTCCTGGCGCCGCGTGGGCCAGACCGCCTGCGTCGCCGTCGCGCGCAAGGGTGAATCTGAATCAGCCCGACGGCTTGTTTGACAAGTGGTCCCTTCCATAACGGAGTCAGGCAGAATAACCTTTGGGTTTTATAAGGCGGGGTCGCGCAAGCGGTTCCGCCTAGTTTTTATCAAGATGAAGAAGGTGCGACTCGGCGCTATCCACTGTCTACTGAGGATTGGTTGCAACTCATCCGTTTTACCTCTTGTCAGCTGGTTAGCCCCATGGCCTCCTCGCCAATGAGTAGCGCAGCATATAGAGGTACGCTCTTGATTCCCTCGTCCATTCCATAGCTCTTCTCAGTCACGCGAATGACGCGCGGGCAGTTATATTTGTCTGCAAACTTTTTAGCGCTTGGACTTGGGACGCGTTTGCCAGATTTGACCACGATGGGAGCGACGCCGTTGGGGAATTTGAGAACAAACTCGACCTCCTGGACGCTCTGCATGCCCCAGTAGTATGGCTTTGCGCCGGTGGATGCTAGCTGCTGCATGACGTAGTTCTCCGCCATGCCCCCGCGAAAGCGCGCGCTGCGGTGGTCTTTGCCGTCGAAGTCGCTGGGAGATGCATCGTTTCGAGAAAAAATCTCCCAATACGGAGATTATTTCTGGAATCACGCTTAAGGCCAGAGGCTCTGTTCGCCATGGCTAATAAAAGAACCCCGCAGGCGGCTGGTGCAAGCCATCCTGCGGGGTTCTTCAATCAAGGTATCGACCAAAGCGCTTCGAGAAGAAAAGACGCTTTGCGGCGTCGAGGTCCCCGGCGATGTTCCCGAAAAGCTCCGCGAAGCGCGCGTACGGGAACATCGGTCGGGGCCTCGCGCCCAGGCGCCTACTCCAGCTCGAACGCTCCCGTGTAGAGCTGATAGTAGTACCCCTTCTTAGCGATGAGCTCATCATGGTTACCGCGCTCGATCACGCGTCCGTGGTCAAGGCAGATGATGACGTCGGAGTTGCGGACCGTGGACAGGCGGTGCGCGATGACAAAGCTTGTACGGCCTTGCATCAGCGCATCCATGGCGCGCTGAATGAGCTCCTCGGTGCGGGTGTCCACGTTGGAAGTCGCCTCGTCTAGAATCAGCGCCGGGCGGTCGGCCAAAATGGCACGGGCGATGGTCACGAGCTGGCGCTGACCCTGCGACAGGTTAGTGCCCTCCTCGTTGATCATAAAGTCGTAGCCACCGGCGAGCGTATGGATAAAGTGGTCGCAGCGTGCGGCGCGTGCGGCGGCCTCGACCTCGGCGTCGGTCGCATCGGGGCGTCCGTAGCGGATGTTCTCGCGGATGGTGCCGTTAAACAGCCAGGTGTCCTGCAGCACCATGGCAAACTCGCCGCGCAGCGCCGCGCGGTCCCAGTCGCGCACGTCGACGCCTTCGACGCGCAGCGAACCGCCGTCCACGTCGTAAAAGCGCTGCAGCAGCTTAATGAGCGTGGTCTTGCCGGCGCCGGTGGGGCCGACGATGGCAATGGTTTGGCCGGGCTGCGCCTCGCAGCTAAAGTCGTGGATGATGGTCTTGTCGGGCGTGTAGCCAAACTTGACATGGTCGAACTCCACGTGGCCGGGGCGCTTCTCGGGAATCTGGGCGTCGGCCTTCTGCTCCTCCTCGGGCGCGGCGAGGAACTCAAAGACGCGCTCGGTGGCAGCGGCCATCGACTGCATCGTATTGCTCACGTTGCCCAGTTGCTGTACGGGTTGCGTAAAGTTGCGAACGTACTGGATAAAGCTCTGGATGTCGCCGGGCGTGGCATTGCCGGTCAACGCGAGCTGTGCGCCCACCACGACGACGCCCACATAGCCCATGTTGCCCACCAGGCTCATAAGCGGCATCATCAGGCCCGACAGGAACTGCGAACGCCAGCCGCTAATAAAGAGTCGGTCGTTTTGACGGTCGAACTCCTCGATCGAGGCCTCGGCGCGGTCGAACACCTGAATGACGTTCTGGCCGGCAAAGTCCTCCTCGATAATGCCGTTGACGGCGCCCAGAACCTGCTGTTGCTCGCGGAAGTACGGCTGCGAGAAGTGAATCATCACGACCAGGATTATCGCGGCGGCCGGCAGCGTGAGCACGGTGACGCCGGTGAGCGGCAGGCTGATCGACAACATCATGACGAGCACGCCGATAATCTGCGTGACGGACGTAATAAGCTGCGTCACGCTCTGGTTGAGCGACTGGCCGAGCGTATCGACGTCGTTGGTGATGCGGCTCAGCACGTCACCGTAGCTGACTTTGTCGAAATATTTCAGCGGCAGGCGATTGATTTTCTGGCTGATCGCCTCACGCAGCTGCTGTGCCGTGCGTTGCGTGACGTTGGCCATCAGCCAGCTTTGCAGGTAGCTCAGCAGCGCGTACCCGACGTACAGCGCGACGAGCAGCCATGCGATGCGCGACACCGCGTCCATATCGATCGAATTCATGACGGGCTTGCCGTGCACCATGGCCGGCAGACCCTTCGTGATCTCGTTGGTCATGTCCTTGAGCTTGTCCGGGCCGACGATCTGGCAGACGGTGCCGGCCGCGCCCAGGATGAGCGCGATGATGATGACGGGAAGATAGTTGCGGCAGTAGTTCACGAGTTTGCCCATGACTTTGCCGAAATCATGGGGCTCTTCGACGGCACGCCTGCCGCCCATTGGTCCTCTTGGCATTTGTTTTACTCCTTAAAAGTCCGTATTGACCTCCCTCTGATGAAGGAGGTGGCGCGAAGCGCCGGAGGGAGAGAAGCCGTACGCGACTACCCCTCAGTCAGCTGTGCTGTTTTATTCGCTCGCTTATCAGCTCGTCTTCGCCTGGGAACAGCCCACTGGGCTGTTCCCTTTACGGCTCAGCCCCTGACATGGGGAGCTACCGCTGCTGCCCCCCTATGCCGTAAGCTCCGACTGGCTGAGCTGGGATTCGGCGATCTGGCGGTATACGTCGCAGTTGTCGAGCAGTTCCTTGTGCGTGCCCTGACCCACGACCTTGCCGTCGTCGAGCACGACGATGCGGTCGGCGTTCATGATGGTGCCGATGCGCTGGGCCACGATGAGCTTGGTGGAATCCTTGGCCTCGCGGGCGAGCGCGTCGCGCACTTCGCGGTCGGTCTTGAAGTCGAGCGCGGAGAACGAGTCGTCGAAAATCAGGATTTCCGGGTGACGGTACACCGCGCGCGCAATCGACAGGCGCTGCTTCTGGCCGCCGGACACGTTCGATCCGCCTTGGGCGATCGCGGCGGAATACCCGCCGTCCATGCGCTCCACGAATTCGCTGGCCTGGGCCACGCCGACCGCGGCCTTGATGCGATTCAGCTGCTCGGCCGGCATATCGGCACCTTCCGCAGCCTTGCCAGCGGCGATCAACGCGGCCTCGCGCTTGCGCCCGGCCGGAGTGGAGGTGTCCGCCATCTCGACGTCCGCCGATTCGCCCGGCTGATCGCCGTAGCTCACGTTGGAGGCCACGGTGCCCTTGAACAGCACGGACTGCTGCGGCACGTAGCCGATCTTGTCGCGCAGGGCCTTCAGGTCGTAGTCGCGCACGTCCACGCCGTCGACCAACACCTGGCCTTGGCTGGTGTCATAGAAGCGCGGCACGAGATTGATAAGAGACGACTTGCCGGAGCCGGTGGAGCCGATGAACGCCACCGTCTGGCCCTGCTCGGCGGTGAAGTTGATGCCTTCCAGCATCGCCTCGCGCGAATCCGGGTAGGTGAAGCTGACGTTGCGGAATTCCACGGTGCCCCTCTGGCCGGTTTTGGCCACGTCGGCGGCGGTTTTGGTGCCGTTCTCGACGATCGGCTCGGTGTCGAGTACCTCCATGATGCGCTGCGCGGACACGTCGGCGCGCGGCCAGAGCACGAACACCATGCTCATGAGCAGGAAGCTCATGATGACCTGCACGGAGTAGTTGGAGAACACCACCATGTTGGAGAACACGGTGAGCTTGTCCTTGAGCCCGGCGGCATCGATCAGGTAGGTACCGATCCAGTAGACGGCAAGCATCAGACCGTTCATGATGGTGTTCATCAGCGGCATCATGAACGCCATGACGCGGTTGGTGAACAGCTGGGTGTCGGTGAGGTCCTTGTTGGCCTTGGTGAATTTGGCTTCCTGGTAGTCCTCGGCGTTGTAGGCGCGCACCACACGCAGGCCGGTGAGGTTCTCGCGCGCCACGAGGTTGATGTTGTCGGTCAGGGCCTGCATGGCCTTGAATTTCGGCATGACCATGGCCATCATGATGACGATGGCCGCCAGCAGAATCACTACGGCGATTCCGGTGGCGAGCGTCCATTCGAAGCCTTCGCCGGCGATCTTGCACACGGCCCATACTGCCATAATCGGCGATTTGACGATGAGCTGCAGACCCATGGTGATGAACATCTGCACCTGCGTGACGTCGTTGGTGGAGCGGGTGATGAGGCTGGCGGTGGAGAACTTGCTCATTTCGGCCGGGCCGAAGGACTCGACCTTGCGGAATTCGAGCGAGCGCAGACGCTGGGTGAACGAGGCCGCCACGCGCGCAGCGATGTAGCCGGTGATGATGGCACACGCCGCGGATCCGAGCGAGATGAGCAGCATCTTGCCGCCGGCAATCCAAATGTCCTTCATGTGGCTGCCCGGCGTTTCGACCAGCGTGGTGATGTCTGACATATAGTCGGGCAGTTTCAGGTCGAAGTAGACCTGCCCGACGATGGTCACCAGAGCGATGAGCATCTGACCGATCTCCGCTTTGGAGAGGTATTTCATGATGCGAAGCATTGGTTTCCCCTTGTGTTGGTTGGGTTGGTTATTGGTTATTGACGATTGGTTCTTAAGTTGGCTGGGTTATCGGCGATTATCGGTTCACGATGTCTTAATAGTTTCTATTGTTTGATTACTTACACTGTGAGATATTACGCGCACTTCTGCATGTTCGCTGTGAGCGTCCTCAATTAGCCTTGCCGATTAGTTCTCCGCGCGCTTAGCTGCCATGTGTTCAGCCACGCGCTTGCCCCGCTCCACGAATGCCTCACGCACCTGTTCAGCAGTCGGCCGAGGCTGTCCCGGATGGCAAATCGACATATATGTGGTGAACTCAGACACCAGGTCAACGAATTCGCGCGTGCGCCGCTCCCCCATTTGCGAGAAAATCCAGCAAATTGCGGAACGCATTTCCTCTCTCATCCGATGAGACTGCTCGCGCCCGGAATCAGTGAGATTCACGCGAATAATGCGCCGATCCTTGGAATCAATGTCACGCGTGACCCAGCCTTTCTTCTCCAGAGACGACAGCACAGTGGAGATGCGGCCGGAACTGGCCTGCAGCGCCGACGCCAATTGCGATGGCGTTTGCGTCCCCTTCATGGACAGCTCCCGGAGCACGAACTGCTCACCATGGGCTCCACGAGTGAATTCCCTCTGCATTGTCGAACGATTGCCCCACACGCTGGCATACAGTTCACTAACTGCTTCCTGCTCAAATCCCATAAGAGCACCATCCATTCCCATTCGCCACACGGCAGAGCGCCGCAAACACCCCAAGAATATCTCACACCGTAAACAATTCATTACTAGAAACTATTTTTGGAACGCATAATGCACACACTCCACGCTCTTTGATATTCTGAAAGCCGCATAGATATTCACTTCGGGGCGTCGTCTAAGAATATTTGCTGGGCCAACGGTAGCGACGTTGGCATTGTGCTCCATGAGGTATCCGGTCGAAAAGGCGGACGAAGACAGACCAGTTGGGCGGAGCGCGCCCATACCTCAAAACCATTGCAATTATTGGCTTTGAC
>URZR01000109.1 GCA_900552425.1 uncultured Collinsella sp.
GGCGTAATTGCGACGGAGCCACTCAAAGCACAAAGAGGTCGCGGCCTGGGCGACGTTGAGGCTCTCGGTTGCGCCCAGCTGCGGCAGCTTGGTAAGGAAATCGCACTTGTCCAGCACCAGGCGGCTTATGCCGTCACCCTCGGACCCCATCACCAGCGCGACGCGGCCCTCAAAGGGGGCATCCCAGCAGATATCGTCCGCATGCTCGGAGGCGCCGCCCACCCAAAAGCCGGCGGCCTTGAGGTCGTCGAGCGCTCGAGCGATGTTGGGAACCTGTGCGATGGGCAGGTGCATGACGGCACCGGCAGAGGTCTTGTAGCTGCCCACGGTCACGCCGGCGGCACGCTTGTTTGCAATGATGACGCCCGCCGCGCCCACGACCTCGGCGGAGCGCACGATCGCACCAAAGTTGCCATCGTCGGTCACATGGTCGAGCACGACGACGAGCGCCGGTCCGTCACCCGCGCGATCGAGGATATCGGCGACATCAGCATAGGGGAAATTACCCACCTCGAGCGCAATGCCCTGGTGAGCGCCATGGCTCGACAGCGCATCGAGCTGCGCGCGCGGCACATACTTAATGCGGACACCCGTGGCGTTGAGGTCATCGACCAGGCGCGACAGAGCGGCATCGCGCTCCCCGCCCTCGGCGATGAGCGCGCACTTGATGGGAAAACCGGTGCGCAGCGCCTCGGCGGCAGCACGACGACCTTCGATAAACTCGCCCTTGGGAACCTGGATAGCGTCGCGGTTACGATCGCGTTGCGGACGTGCGGCCTGGGCGCGATCGCGCTGGCCCTTGGGAGCGGCAGCGCGGTCGTTGCGACGAATCGGACGCGAGCCAGAAGCAGTCTGCTTGCCGCCGCGAGGCGCACGCTTGCGATTGTCGGCCATAAAGCGACCTCCTAAATACAACTATCAAACGAAACAAATAGACCGACCGCCCGAGGTGCGGCAGATTGCCTTGAAAGAGGAGGGCATAGACCTTGAGGTCATGCCCGACGATTGAAAGGCAAGGTGCCGTGGCTCGGGCGGTCGGCACGGGTTTTCCAAGTGTCCGAGATGGCCGTGAAAGAGGAGCGACACGTACTTGAGTACGCGAGCGACGGTTTGAACGGCAAGGTCGGGTGCTTGGAAAACCCGCAGGGATTAGAGAGACTTGATACGAGTGCCGGCGGCAGTGTCCTCGATCGTCAGGCCTAGGTCCTTGAGCTGGTCGCGGATGGCGTCGGCCAGATCCCAGTTCTTGGCGGCACGGGCCTCGGCGCGGGCCTCGAGAATCTTGGCAGCGGCCTCATCTACGTCGTCACCAGTGTAGGCAACCAAACCGGCGGCAACGCCCAGCAGGCCCAGCGGCAACTCGACCTTGGGCTCGGGAAGCTCGACGCCAAACGTATCGAGCAGCTCGACCAGCGTATCGGCGGCAGCCAGGGCTGCGGCCTTGTCGGCAGCATCGCCCGCCTGCTCCAGGTACTGGTTGCACTCGGTCACAAAGCCAAAGACGGCACCCATGGCACCGGCGGTGTTAAAGTCGTCGTCCATGCACTCCTTAAAGGTGGCACGGGTCTCGGCGGCCTTGGCGGCAAACGCCTCGGCGGCAGCCGCATCGGCATCGGCCGTCGCATGGTTCGCAGTCCAACGCAGGTTCTCGACCGTACCGGCAATGCGTGTGAGCGAGTTCTCGGCACCATCCAGACGCTCCCAGGAGAAGTCAAGCGGCGAGCGATAGCTCGTCTGCAGCATCAGCAGGCGCAGGGCGGCAGCGGAGTGCTGCTCGAGGACCTCGGCCAGCGTAAAGAAGTTGCCGAGCGACTTGGACATCTTCTCGCCGTCTACCAGCAGCATGCCCGCGTGCATCCAGGTGTTGGAGAAGCCCTGGTGCCAGGCGCAGGTGGCCTGGGCGCACTCGTTCTCGTGATGCGGGAAGGCAAGGTCGGAGCCGCCGCCGTGGATGTCGATCGGGGTGCCCAGGTAGCGATGCACCATGGCGGCGCACTCGGTGTGCCAACCAGGACGGCCCTCGCCCCAGGGGCTCGGCCAGCTGGGCTCGCCGGGCTTGGCAGCCTTCCACAGGGCAAAGTCGAGCGGGTCGTTCTTGTCCTCGTTCTCCTCGATGCGCGCGCCAACCATAAGGTCGTCGATGTTGCGGCCCGAGACCTGACCATAGTTGGGATCGCTGCGCACGGCAAAGTACACATCGCCGTTATCGGCTGCGTAAGCGTGGCCCTGCTCGATAAGCGTCTTGATCATAGCGATCATGGGGCCGATCTCCTTGGTGGCGCGGGGGCGCACATCGGGATCGAGCACGTTGGCGGCGCGCATGACGCCGATGAACTTGTCGGAGAACTCCGTCGCGACCTCGGCGGCCGTACGGCCCTGCTCGTTGGCGCGCTTGATGATCTTGTCGTCGACATCGGTGAGGTTCTGGGCGAACGTGACCTCGTAACCGCTCGCGATGAGCCAGCGACGAATCACGTCAAAGCTGATGAACGTGCGGGCATTGCCGATGTGGATGTTGTCGTAGACCGTGGGGCCGCACACGTACATGCGGACCTTGCCGGACTCGATGGGCTGGAACTCTTCCTTTTTATGGGTAGCGCTGTTGTAGATACGCATTCGTTACTCCTTAACGGTTTTCTGTAGCAGGCAGACGGCCCAGGCACCGATTCCCTCGCCCTGGCCTTCCCAACCGAGCTTTTCGGTCGTAGTGGCGGCGACGCCCACGTTTTCGACGTCGACGCCCAGGGCATGGGCAAGGTTGGCGCGCATGGCATCGCGGTGCGGAGTGATCTTGGGTTGCTGACAGGCAATGGTGCAATCGGCATCGACAAACTCAAAGCCCAGCTCGCGCGCATAGTCCATCACGCGGGCGAGCAGCACCATCGAATCGGCACCCTCGTAGGCGGGATCGGTGTCGGGGAATAGCTTGCCGATATCTCCCCCGCGGCAGGCGCCCAGAATGGCGTCGGCCAAGGCGTGCGCGAGCACATCGGCATCCGAGTGGCCCAGCAGGCCGCGCTCGTAGGGAATGTCGACACCGCCGATGATACATCGACGCCCCTCCACCAGACGGTGAACGTCGTAGCCATGGCCAATGCGCAGGTTACTGAACATGGGGAAGGTCCTCTCCCTCGGCCATGCGGCCAAGCAGAATCGCGGTTACGGGACGCAGGTCCTCGGGTACCGTCACCTTAAGGTTATCGCGCGGGCTCTGGACACAGCGGACGCGCCCACCCATGCGCTCGACCAGTGACGAATCGTCCGTGCCGATAAAGCCCTCGGCAATCGCCGCGGCATGGGCGCGCTTCATGGCGTCGACACTAAAAATCTGCGGCGTCTGCGCGGCCCAGTACAGCTCGCGCGGCGGCGTCTCGACGATGTTGTCGCCATCGACGATTTTGAGTGTGTCGATGGCAGGCTGGCCGCACACGACACCGTCGAGGGCACGGTCGCTCACGAGCACGTCGATAGCGTGGTCGATAGCCTCGGTCGTAATGAGCGGACGGGCGCCATCGTGGATGGCGACATATTCGAAACCCGCCGGCACCGCGTGCACGCCGGCGCGGGTGGAATCCTGGCGGGTCTCGCCGGCATCGGCAAAACTGATGGGCGTGTCATAGTCAAACGGGTCGATGGCCAGGCGGCGCATCTCGGCACGGCGCTCGGCAGGGCACACCACCACGATGTGGCCGACCTTATTGCTACGGTCAAATGCGCGGATGGACCAGCTCATAAGCGGACGGCCCGCTACATTGACGAGCTGCTTACCACCGGGGTTACCAAAGCGCTGGCCGCTGCCACCGGCAACGACCACGGCGCATACGGGCGCCATTATGCGTTCCCCTGTTTGGTGCCCTTCATGCGGTACAGGGAGTCCGCAAGAATGGCAGGGTTGTTGACGCCAAAGTCGCCCAGGCGCTCCGGATCTTCGCTGATGTCGTCCATGAGCTCCTGCAGCGAGCCGTACTCGTCGACGATCTTCTCGGCCACGCCGTCGCGCACGACGGACACGCGCGAAAGCGTGCGCAGGCCCAGCGGTGTCATGACGGAGTCCTCGTCCAGGTCGTCGTAACCCAGAACCGCCGCCACATGCTGCGGGTCGGACAAGTCCTTGGGCGTCATACGGCTCAGGTTGGCGCGGATCTTTTCGGCATTGGCCTCGGAGGAATCGCTCGCATAGTCGCGAATCATCAGGTCGTACTCGGTATCCATGCTGGAGCCGGCGAGCTGCTCGAGCTGCATCTGCACGAGCTTGCCCTGGTTGCCCAGCTTGACAATGCAATCCTTAAGTTCGGTCTTTGCCTGCTGCATGATCTCGAAGCTCGAGAAAATCCCGGTGATATCGGCGAGCGTAACGTAGTCGTCGAGCTCGAGGGCCGTCAGGCGCAGCAGGGAGCGGTCGAGCGACTGACGGGTAGTCTGGAGCGTGGCGACGAGCTGGTTGACCGAGCTCATGATGGTGGTGACGGGCTGGATCTCGTAGCTCTTGCCGTGAACGTACACGTTGACGACGGCACGACGGGCCGAGACCGAGATCACGATGGCATCGGTGAGCACCGACATGCGAGCGGCAGTACGGTGACGCATGCCCGTTTCACTCGTGGCGAGCGAGGGATCGGGATTGAGGTGGAAGTTGGCGCGCAGGATCTGGGTGAGGTCGCCATCGATGACGATGGCACCGTCCATCTTGGAAAGCTCGAACAGGCGGTTCGAGGTAAACGAAATGTTGAGCGGGAAGCCGTCGTTACCGGCAGCGAGTACGTTTTCGGTGTCGCCGACGCAGATAAGGGCACCCAGGTGACCAGCAATGATCATGTCGAGGGCGGTGCGGATCGGCTGGCCGGGGGCAGTCAGGCGAATAGCCTGTTCCATACGCTTTTGCAGCTCGTTCTTATCCAAGGCATCGCTCCCATCGTATACGCTCCATAAACGCTAAATAGTTTCTCACGGTTTGTCCCCGCAGCGCTTGCGAAATCCGATGCTTACAGAATGAGCGAACACCGCTGGGGTAGTCAAAAGAGCCCCAACCCAAATGAGCTGCTTATGTGGTAGCATCGGGGTTCACATGAATGAGGGAGTAGTCGCGTGACCGGGTTCGCCTCCGGTGGCGCGGTAAGTCAACACACTGGCCGATGCGGCCTGGCTTGCCTTAATGAACGAGACTCGTGGCTGTGCGCGCAACGCGTACGCCACGGGTCTTTTTTGTTACTCCCCCAAGAGGTACACGCGGGCCCGCCCGCAGAGAGAGAGCCAGACTATGGGACTCGCAGAGCTCGTGCTGCTCGCCGTTGGCCTTTCGATGGACGCCTTTGCCGTATCCATCTGCAAGGGCCTTGGCATGAAGAAGATCAACCTTAAAGTCGCCGCGGTGCTCGGCCTGTTCTTTGGCGGCTTTCAGGCCGGCATGCCCGTAATCGGATGGGCGCTTGGCAGTCAATTCATGGGCATCATCGGACCCATCGACCACTGGATCGCCTTTATTCTGCTCGCCTTCATCGGCGGCAAAATGCTGTGGGAGGCCTTTACCGAGGACGAGGACGAAGGCGACAACAAGAATGCCGAGAGGATTGACCTGGGCGAGTACCTAATCCTTGCCATCGCCACCTCGATTGATGCCCTAGCCGTAGGCATCTCGTTTGCGGCACTCTCGGTCGACATCGTTCCCGCCGTATCGCTTATCGGCGTCGCAACGTTTATCTTCTCTGTCGCCGGCGTGGCGATTGGCCACACCTTTGGCGCACGCTACGAAAAACCCGCCACCATCGTGGGCGGCATCGTGCTCATCCTCATCGGACTCAAGATCTTGCTTGAGCATCTGGGGATTTTGGCGCTGTAACGCCAAACGCAATCGCTCAAAACTCAACGCCAGTACAAGGCCTCATGCAAAGTTTTGCATGAGGCCTTTTCGTGCAGACTTTTGCATGTCATACTGATATGCAAAAGTCTGCATGTTGGAGATCGCCATGGATACCCTTCCCATCACCACACCACGCCAAGCTGGCATCTATGTGCGTCAGGCACGCGAGTCGCAGGAAATCACCCGTGCGGCCCTCGCTAAAAAAGCCGGCGTTTCGGAGCGCCTGCTCGCATCGCTCGAGCTAGGAGACGCCACGGGTATTCGGCTCGACAAGTTGCTGTCCGTCTTTAACGCACTCGGCATAGGTCTCTTTGCGCAAAGCGATAACGACTCCATCG
>URZR01000110.1 GCA_900552425.1 uncultured Collinsella sp.
CCCCGCGTCTGCCGAGGAGTTGTTGACGAGCGTACCGGGGCTCGATGCGTTGCAGGATGTTCCGGCGTTTGACGATCTGCCGGTTGATGCCGCCCAACGGGCAGCCTTCGATGATTTTTGCGCGCAAGCCGAGGAACCCGAGCAGATGCAGTTGGGCGCCGTGGTGCGCCTGGACCGCGGGTTTCCGCTGGTGGCGACTGCCGATGACACGTTTCGTGCCGAGCATGCCGTGGGGTTTGCCAAGTCGCGCGGCGAGGACGAGGTCCTGCTGCCTGCCGTGGGCGACCGTGTGGCGGTGCGCCGCGCTCCCGGGCACGATATGGGCGTGATTGAGTGCGTGCTGCCGCGCCGTACGAGCTTTGAGCGTTGGCGTGGCCGTGCCCGCGGTGAGCGCCAAGTGCTCTGCTCCAACGTTGACAGCGTGCTGATCGTGCAGGCGCTCGGCGCCGGCGAGGTGCTGCTCGATCGCGTGGCGCGCTCACTGGTGTTGGCGCTCGATTGCGATGCCGAGCCGGTGGTGGTGCTCACCAAGGCCGACCGCTGCGATGCCGAGGAGCTCGAGCGCGATCTGGACCGCGTGCGCCGCCTGGTGGGTCCGGACGTGCGCGTGATCGTGACGTCCTCTGCCGAGGGCCGCGGCCTGGACGAGGTCCGTGCCTGCGTGCCTGCCGGGAGCTGCGCCATGATTCTGGGCGAGTCGGGTGCCGGCAAGTCGACGCTGCTCAATGCGCTGCTGGGCCACGATACGTTGGCGACCGGCGGTGTGCGCGAACGCGACGACCAGGGCCGTCACACTACCGTCGCGCGCGTGATGGTGGCGCTGCCGGGCGACGCCGGCGTGATCGCCGATGCCCCGGGTCTGCGCAGCCTACCGCTCGTGGGTCACGAGCGGGGACTGGCCCGCGCCTTCCCCGAGATTGTCGAGGCATCGCGCGCGTGCCGGTTTGGCGATTGCACGCATACCCATGAGCCGGGTTGCGCCGTTCGCGAGGCCGAGGACGCCGGGCAGATTGACAGCCTGCGTCTGGAAACGTTCCAAAACCTGGCGTCATCCATGCGCGTGAGCGCTCAAATGCTCGATCCAGATGTCCATCTGTAATTGATTTTTCCTATGACAGCCGTCTCCCAACTGTTCGGGAGACGGCTTTTTTGCTGCGGAAAAGCCTCGAAACATGCAGTTTGCTGACGTGCTGACCAAAACCTTGCCACGAGCTTGACGGGCAGGTCAGCTTTTGGTCAGCGATTGGTTTGACATCGAAAACCAAGATCGCGATTGCGCCGCTTTGCGCTCTGACCGCCCAGACAATGGTGGTACGGGCATTCGCCCGGCACTGCCATGAGAGGAGCGGCCGTGAACAAGAGCAAGCGCATCGCCATCAGTCTGGTCGCGGGCGTGCTCGCTGCTCTGCTCTGCATGGTTTACGGCTCATCGATCCGCTCACAAGCCGAACAGGTCCAGGCTGAGACCTTGGCCAAGTACGGTGGCGATCGCGTCGAGGTATGCGTCGCGGCGCGCGATATCGATGTGGGCGAGACCCTCGATGAGACCAATGTCATAACCCAGGAGTGGCTGACGAGTCTGCTGCCGCGTGACGCGGCGACCGAGCTGCGCCAGGTGCGCGGCGACGTGACGACTTCGCGTATTCCCAAAAACGCCGTGATCTGCAATGTCTACACCAAGGCCGAGAGCCACAAGCTCGAGGTGCCTAAGGGCAAGGTCGCCGTTTCGGTGGCGGTCGATGCCGAGCACTCGGTCGGCGGTGCTACGGGCGTGGGCAGCTACGTGGATGTGTATGTGCAAAAAGACGGCGTGACCGATCGGCTGTGCGGCGCGTACGTGATCGATACCAGTGAGGATTCCGGTTCCACGCGCGAGGGCAAGATCGAATGGGTGACGCTGGCGGCTGACCCCGAAGACGTCAAGGAACTGCTGGGAGCCTCGGGCAAGGGAACGGTCAGCTTGACGATTCCCGCCACGGCGCGCGGCAAAAAGAGCGGAGGCGACGAGTGATGAAGGCGATCTGGCTTGCGTGCTGCGCGTGCGGCGATTACGGGCTGTTGCAGCGGGAAGTCGAGGGCCGTGATGCGGGTGCACAGGTGCTTCGCGTGGGTGACCTGGACGGGCTGGTTTCCATGGCGCGGGCGTTTCCGTCGCGCCGCGGGGCTGCCATCATCGCGGCGTCTCTGTTTGATACCGAAGATGTGCGCAAGACTGTTGCGCGCCTGACGGCCGAAGGCCGCGTGAGTCGCGTGGTCGTGTTGATAGAAGCGCTCGATCCGTCGGATATCGAGGGGCTGTTTCGCGCGGGGGCGACCGAGGTCATCGCTGCACACAGTATATGCGGCAACGGGCGCGCGGGCGAGGGAGCGGTTGATTCCGATCGGCGCATGACGATTGAGCCCGATGCTTTTGTTGATAGGGAACCCGGGGCGCCTCGCGCTACAAGAGGCCCGCGTGTTGATGATTATGGAAAAGCGGAAGCCGAGCATGGTCGGCGCCCCCGGAACCCCCTTGTATACGATGACGCTGGAGGGCCGGCGCAGCATGCTGGCGACTCCCCGGCAGTAGATATGAGATACGTGCACGGCGTGAATCTGGCGGATGAACTCGACGAAGTTGAGGGCCTTGCCGGGTGCGGCGAGTTGTCGCTGATGCAGCATGAGCAGATTGCGCAGAACGAGCCTGCCTCGCAGACCGAACAAGCAGCCATGCCGGCTTGGACGCAGCACGTGGTTGCGGCGGGGGAGACGGGGACGCTGTCACCGACGCCCGCCCCGCCGCCTCCGATGCCGCCGGCAGACGCTGCCGCTTCGCCGCATCGAGCTCCGGTCATCTGCGCCATTTCGGGTTCGGGCGGTTGCGGCAAGTCGACGATCGTTGCCACCATGGCACACACATCGTCGCTGTTGGGCTTGCGTGCCGCCGTGCTCGACCTGGACCTGATGTTTGGAAACCTTTACGACTTGTTAGGCGTCGATGCTCCGCGCGATATGGCGGCACTTATCGAGCCGTCGGCGGCGGGCATGCTCACCGAGCCGGATATCGTAGCCGCTTCGATGCGCGTGACGCCGGGCGTTACGCTCTGGGGTCCCGTCGCGGCGCCCGAGCAAGCCGAGCTCATGGCACGTCCGGTGGAGCTACTGCTTGATGTTCTGCGTCGCGAATCCGACGTGGTCTTTATCGATACCTCGGTCTTTTGGGGCGACGCCGTGGCGGCTGCGGTGGCGGCGAGCGACCGTTGCCTGGTCGTTGGCGATGCGGCGGTGTCGTCCGCGGCATCGGCATCGCGCGTCATTGAACTGGCAGGTCGAGTAGGTGTGCCGCGCACGCGCATGAGCGCCGTGTTCAACCGGTTCGGTGCGCGCGGGGCAGACGAGGACGTCGCCATGCGCTTTGAGATTGCCTGTGCGTTAAGCTCCAAGATTCGTATCGCCGATGGCGGGCAGGATCTCGCCGCGCTCATGGCGTTTGGGCGCGCTGACGAGGCAGTGGGGCAGACCAGCGCTTTTGCGACTAGCGTGCGCGAGGCCACGCGCGAGATGCTCGTGGAACTGGGGTGCGCCGTCGGCCCTTGGAGCGATATGGTCGCCGACCGTGCAACGCGCACCGAACGCCCGCGTATCCGCCTTCCCTGGTCGCGCGAGGGTGATCAGCGATGAGCCTGCAAACGAGGATTAAGGCTGCCGGCGCTGCGGCGGCAGCGCCTGTAGATGTGGGGCGTCGCCGCGCCGTGAAACGACGCACCAAGCGCGCCGTGATGGACCGCATGGGTTACGACGAAGTGGCGCGTATCAGCGCCTATATCGACCCGGCACTTGCCCGCTCGGAATTGCGTCCTGCGGTGGAGGCGGCGCTCAATGTTGAGGAGCCGACCGATCTCGCGACGCCCGAGCGCGAGACCATCATCGACGAGATTTTGGATGACGTGGTGGGCTTGGGGCCGTTGCAGCCGCTCATCGAGGACGACACCGTTACCGAGATCATGATCAACGGCTGCCGCTCGGCTTTCTTTGAACGCGGCGGCGTCTTGTACCCCATCGAGCATGCGTTTGAGGATGATGAGCAGATCCGTGTGCTTATCGACCGCATTATCTCGCCACTTGGCCGCCGTATCGACGAGCGCAGCCCCATCGTCAACGCCCGCCTCAAAACGGGCTATCGCGTCAACGCGGTGATTCCGCCTGTGGCGATTGACGGACCGATTCTCACCATCCGAAAGTTCTCGGACCGTATCTGCTCGCTGGACGAGCTCGTGGGGTTGGGATCGCTGCCGCTTTGGTATGCGCAGCTGCTGTCGTGTGCGGTGTCGCTGCGACAGGACCTGGCGGTTGCGGGAGGCACGGGATCTGGTAAGACCACCCTGCTCAACGCGTTGTCATGTGAGATTTCCACCGGCGAGCGCATCGTGACGATCGAGGACTCTGCCGAGCTCAAGTTTGCGCATCATCCGCACGTGGTGCGCCTAGAGGCGCGCGAGGCTTCAATTGAAGGCGAGGGCGCGGTGACGATCCGCGACCTGGTGACTAATGCCCTGCGCATGCGCCCCGACCGCATCGTGGTGGGCGAGGTGCGCGGTGCCGAGTGCTGCGACATGTTGCAGGCCATGAACACGGGCCACGACGGGTCGCTCACCACGCTTCATGCGGGTTCAGAACAGGAGACCGTGGTGCGTCTGACGTTGCTTGCACGTTATGGCATCGATCTGCCGAGCGAGCTCATCGAGGAGCAGATTGCCATGGCACTCGACGGTATCGTGATGTCCGAGCGCCACGCCGATGGCAGGCGCTTCGTCTCCTCGTATTCGGGGGTGCGACGCGCCGCATCGGGCGGCGTAGAGCTCGAGCGCTATGTGACGTTCGATGCCGCCGAGCGCACCTGGACGCTTGACCGCGAGCCGCCGTTTATCGCAGAAGGCCTGCGGTCGGGGACGCTCACACAAGAGGAGGTGGACGAATGGAGATCACTGTGCCCCTCGTCGTAGGGGGCTTGGCAGGGCTTTCTGTCGCGATGGCGTGCGGGGCGGAACCTCGTGTGCCGCAGGTACCGCTGGCGGAGCTGGCACGTCAGGCGCTCGAGACGGTGGCAGAGAAGCTGCCGCGTGAGCTGGTGGAAAACGATCTGCTGAAAAAGATCGCCCGTTCGTGGGCATCGCTGGCTCCGGCGCATCGCCTTGGCCTCGTGATCGAAGGTGCTTCGGGACGTTTGGCGTTTCTGCTGCTATCGAGCGGTGTCTGCTGCGTTTTACTAACGATGGTGTCGTTATCGCCCCTCGGATTTGCCTTGGGACTTGTTGCTCCGTTTGCCGTTGGTGCCGCTCGGGATGGCTTTGAGAGCCGGCGCGAGCAACACGATGCAGAAGAGGCAATGCCCGAGGCGTTTACCGCACTTTCCATGTCGCTTGCCTCGGGACATTCGCTGACCCAGGGCATGCGCTTTGTGGGCGCTCATGCGCAAGAGCCGGTGCATACCGAGTTTTTGCGGGTGGCGGCGGCGATCGATTGCGGCATCTCGGCGACCGACGCGCTCGATGACTTGCTCGTGCGTATCGACGCCCCCGGTCTTTCGCTTGTGACCTTGGCGCTTAAGGTGTCTCAGCGCACCGGCGCTCCGCTTGCCGACTTACTGTCCGAGGCGTCGAGCATGGTGGGGGAGCGCATTGAGCTCAAGCGCCGCCTGGATGTTAAGACGTCGCAGGCTCGCATGTCTGCGCATATGGTCGCGGCGATGCCGGCGGGCATGTGCGCGGTGTTGGCGCTGCTTTCGGCAGATTTTCGTCGCGGTCTTGCGACGCCTGCCGGCGCGGGCGCTGTGGTGCTGGGTCTTGCCCTCAACGCCGTTGCCCTGGTGGTTATCCGGCGCATTATGCGGGTGGAGCTATGAGCGCCCCGGTTGCAGTTGCGGCTTGCCTGTGCGCCCTGAGTGTATTTGTCGCGACGGGTTTGGATCGGGCGGATGCACGCAAGATCGCAGGGGCCTGCATGCGCGAGGCGGTGCTGGTCGCTGCCGCGGGTCGCTCGGTGGTCGATGCTCTGACCGCGCGAGTGAAGGGCGCGGTTGGAGCGGGCGGCCCGGCGCGAGTGTCGCTCGGCGAAGTGTCCGAGATGATCGATGTTGTGCGCTTGGGTCTTTCGGCCGGTCTTTCGTTTGATGCGGCGCTTGAGATTTTCTGCGCCAACCGCCGGTCAGTGCT
>URZR01000111.1 GCA_900552425.1 uncultured Collinsella sp.
CGATGTTTTCCTTGATGGTAAGGTCGGGCACCAGGTTGTAGAACTGGAAGACAAAGCCCAGCTCGCGGCGTCGGTACTCGCCCAGATCGGCGGGCTTGAGCGCCGTGAGATCGCAGCCGTCCACCATGATGGAGCCGCCGTCGGCATCCTCCAGGCCGCCGATCAGGTTGAGAAAGGTCGACTTGCCCGAGCCCGAGGGCCCCAGCATGACGCAGATCTCGCCGCGGTTGATGGACGTGTCGATGCCATCGAGTACCGTCAGGCGCGCATCACCGTCGCCATAGTGTTTCTTGAGCCCTTTGACCTGGACATACGCTTGCTTTGTCGCCATGTTATCCCCCGTTGTTAGCCTTCTGCCACTTTTCTAGGCTAATAGTAAACCCAGGTGAACTATTTTTAAGCGACGTGCGCGAACTATTTTCCAACCTACTCATTGGGGACAGACTTAAATGAGTGAAATCGCTCATTTAAGTCTGTCCCCAATGAGTGGTCCCCAAGTGCCGACATATTGGGACAATCCCTGCCAGCCCTGCCGGCGAATCGGCAAAGACTGTCCCCGATGACCAGGTAGCTAGGCGTGGGATTTGGCGCGGGTGAGGGCCAGGCCTACGGCGGCGATGGCGGCGGCGAAGAGCACCGTGACGCCCAGGTCGCAGGCGATGTCGCCCAACACGGTGGCCGTTAGATCCGAGGCAAGCGCCTTGCCGATCGCGTCGTTCACCCAAAACGTCGGCACAAAATGCGCCACGGTCTGCACGGCCGAGCCCATGAGCGACAGCGGCATCCAGGCGCCACCCAAAAACGTCATGAGCATGCCGAGTAAGTTGCCCACACCGTTGAGCAGCTCCTCGCGCGCGCCCAGGCTCGAAAGGGCAAAGCCAACGGCCAGCGGCGTGCACGCCAGGGCAAACGTCGCCGCCAGCGCCAGGCACACACGGCCCACGCCGACCTCGGCGACCGCGCCGGCAAAGCCCACGACACCCATCATGCTCGACACAAACCATATGCAGACGGTGAGCACCGCGGCAGCCGCGAACACGGCAAGCGAACGCCGGCGCTCGGAGATTGGGCCGGCATCCATACGACGCACGCGCTCGGGCTCGTTCATGCCCGAAAACACCAGTCCCACCGACACGATGACCGACGAGATGATCGCGTACGCGCCAAAGTTGAAGTACGACTCGAGCGTGGTAGCAGCAGTCGAGTCGACCTTGACCTGCTCGATCTGGACCTCCGCGCGCTTTGCGGCCGCGTGCTCGGCGGCCCTTGCGACGTCACCGTTGGAGGCAGCGGGTTCAAGCGCCGCCGCAGCGCCCGCGAGCGAGATCCAGCGCGAGGCCTCGGCGGACGAAAGCGCCGCCGCCATGGTGCCGGAACCATAGGTCACGTCGAGCTTGGGCAGGGCCTCCCCCGCACGGGCGGCTGCAACAAGATCGTCCTCAAACCCCTCCGGGATAAAGAACACGCAATCGGCACTGCCCTTGGCGCTGTTGCTCTTGGAGAGCGCGTCGGCAAGGTCGTATGTGTCGTCGCCGACGCCCGTGACCAGGTCAAAGCGTGAGCCCAGGTGCTTGGTAAGCGCCCGCGAAAGGTCGCTATTGTCGCGGTCGACCACGATCACGTTGGTGTCGTAGGGCTTGTACTCGGTAAGCTGCGACGAGTTCCAGCTCACCGAAGCCGCGATGAATACGCCCATGAGCGAGATGAATACCGTATAGATGAGCAGGTAGAACGGGTGCGCCAGCGCCATGCGAAGCGCGGTCTTAAAGGTGCTCATAGCGGCTCCTTCCAAAGATCAGCGTAGCGGCGGCGACAAACACCAGGGCCATCAGGACGAGCGCGCCGGCGCGAACAGCGAAGGGCCCCAGGTCCTCAAAGAAATACAGGCGATTGAACATGTCGCAGATGAGCTTGACGGGGTTGAGCCAGCACTCGACCGGACAAGCGCGGGCGACGTCGTCGGCAAGCGCCATCGCCGGCTCGCCGTAGAGGCCGGCGAACAGGGCGCACGTGGTGGCAAAGCCCGTGAGGATGCCCGACTTGGATGCCTTGCCGCCCTTAACGGGAAGCGTGCCCACAAAAAGCCCCAGGCCCGTGGCGGCAAGCGCGGATGCAGCCCCGCCCAGCAGGCACAACCCCTCGCGCCCGCCAAAGTCGACGCCCACGACCAGGCGCACGTAGCCGATCGCAACCGCCATCGATGCAAAGGAAACCAGCCACGAGCCGACAAAAATGCCGGCCAGCGACGCCGTCTTGGAAAGACCGCCCACGCAGCGGCGCGCGCCGAGGCCGGACAGATTGGGCTGCAAATCGACGACGCTCAAGGCGGCAAACTCGGCAGACATCATCGCGACCAGGCCAAAAAGCGCGTAATAGTAGATGACCGTGCCATCGGGCGTGGCACGAGTCAGGCTCACGCGGCGGGTTCCGCCCTCGAGCGACAGGGCGCGCGCAACCGCCGCCGGATCGGCGAGCGCCGCCGGGTTGTCCTGGGCAATCTGGGACATGAGCTCGGCATTTTGCGTATACGAGCTTGCCACCGTTTCAAGGATGCTGCGGTCGGTGAGCACCGACGAGGCGCGCGAGCTGTCGTAACTCGACAGCAGCGTGAGCCTGGGCGTGCCCGCGGCATCAACCGTATAGATGCCCGCGACCTCGCCGGCCTTGAGCGCTTTGCGCGCGGCAGCCAAGTCTTCGTACTCGCTCACATCGAGCAGCTGGTCGTCGCCTGCCTTGGCAAGCGAAGCTGCCACGTCCTTAAAGGTCGAGGCATCCCAGGCCTCGTCCACCACGACGGCAACCGGCACCGGGTCGACCGTGCCGTCGGAGCTGAGGTTCGCAAACATAAACATGAACATCGTGGAAAGCGCGATAGGAAAGAGAGCGCCCCAGACCCACGTGCTCGGCCGGCGCAGCAACGTCTTGACTGTGGTGATGATGGTGTTGAACATGGCCGCCCCCTAGTCGCGCAGCTCGCGGCCGGTGATCTCGAGGAACACGTCGTTGAGGGTCGGCGGTTCGGAATAGATGCGGCCGAGCGGCACGTCATGCGAGCGCAGCGCATCGAGAATGTCCGTCAGGTTGTGCGGGCTCGCTTCGCACGAAAACGTGAGCTGTCCCGCCGTTGCCGAAAGGTCCAGAACGTGCGGCAGGCTTGCGACGGCACCGAGCGCCGCACTCGGAACCTCGCCGACCTCGATTACAATCTTCTCGCCCATCTGAATCATGCGCTTGAGCTCGTCGTTAGTGCCCTGCGCCAGCACGCGCCCACCGTCCATGATCATGATGCGGCTGCAGATCTGCTCGACTTCCTCCATGTAATGGCTGGTATACACCACCGTGGCGCCCTCGTCGCGCAGGCGGCAGATGCCCTCCAGGATGGCGTTGCGGCTTTGCGGGTCGACCGCCACCGTGGGTTCGTCAAAAAAGATGAGCTCGGGCTTGTGCGCGATGCCGCAGGCAATGTTGAGCCGGCGCGCCAGGCCGCCCGAGAGCTTGCCGGGGCGGAACTTGGTAAAGTCGCCCAGGCCGACAAAGTCGATCGCCTCGTCCACCAGCGCGCGGCGGCGCTTGCGGTCGTTGACGTAGAGACTGCAGAAATAGTCGATGTTCTCGCGCACGGTGAGCTCGTCGAACACCGCCACCTGCTGTGGCACCACGCCGACGCGACGCTTAAGGTCGTAGCGGGCGGGCGTCATGCGCTCGCCGAACAGCTCGATGGTGCCTTTGTCGTAGGCGAGCAGCTGCAGGATGCAGTTGATGGACGTGGTCTTGCCCGAGCCGTTGGGGCCCAGCAGGCCAAAGATCTCGCCGGGGGCGATACTCAGGTTAAAGTGGTCGAGCGCAATAAGGTCGTCGTAGCGCTTAACGAGGTTTTCGACGTGGACGATGTCTGTCATGAGGCGGCCCTTCTGTTGCTTACGGCCCGGTACGATTGCATCATCGCAGGAGCTGACGGCGCGCACCAGTGAGCTTTGTCACGAGTGCGAGGGTCTTGGTCGTGCGGCCTGCCGACGCCCCCGCTTTGCCACGCGGGAGGAATGTCACGGTTGCGCAGGCGGCCCCTCCACCATGCGCGGCTTCGCGTACAATACCCGTATGAACAGGCTTTTCGACAAATTGATCGTGCTGGCGTGCTGTATTGCGGCCGCCATGGGTCTTGCTGTGAACGCTCACCTGGTCGCGGCGTTTTGCCTTGGCGTTATTGCCACCTCGCTAGCCGAGGTCGCACGGGGGAACCGCGCCCGCCGTGCGAGCGAGGCCGCGAGCTACGTTTACGTCATCGCGGCTGTCTTCGTGCCGCCGTTTGTGCCGTTTGCGCCTCTCGCCCTCTATGACATCGCGCGGCGCGTGCGCCGTGAGCACGCCTGGATCGCGCTGGGCATTGGCGTCGTCTTTGTCTTTGCGCTCGTCGCGGACCTTCGCACCGACGCGCTCACCGCCCGAACGCTCCTGCTGACCGCCATCCTTTCGGTTGCCGCCACCTTGCTATCGCTACGTACCGCCCAGTTAGAGCGCGAGCAGCAGCGCATGCGCCGTACCCGAGACGAGCTGCAGGAACGAGCCCTCGCGCTCGAGGCGCGCAACCGCGACCTTGCCGACCGCCAGGACTACGAAGTCGAGCTCGCGACGCTCGCCGAACGCGCCCGCATCGCGCGCGAGATCCACGATAATGTCGGGCACCAGCTCACGCGTGCCTCGCTGCAGACCGAGGCCCTGCGCGTCGTGCACGCCGACGAGCCCGGCGTCGCCGCCGATTTCGCCGACGTCAAACGCACGGTTGACGAGGCGCTCCAGCTCGTACGTGCCAGCGTCCATGCGCTCAACGACAACGCCGTCGACCTTTCCGTGCAGCTCGAACGCATTGTTGAAGGCGTGCGCTCGGACGGCGGCCCGCAGATTGAGCTTGAAGTTATGGCCGAGCATGCGCCCGCAAATGTCGCCAACTGCTTTGCGGCGGTCCTGCGCGAAGCGCTCTCCAACACCATGCGCCACGCTTGCGCCCATGCTGTCACCATACGGTGCATGGAGCATCCGTCGTTTTACCAGCTCATCGTTACCGACGATGGCGTGGGCGGGGTTCAAGCAAGCGGCCGCGGCGCCGCGGAGGGCATGGGGCTCGCCTCCATGCGCGAGCGCATCGAGGCGCTTGGCGGCACCTTCACCGCCGGCCCGCTTGCCGGCGCCGGCGGCTGGCGCGTGTTTGCCACCGTTCCCAAACAGCAAGGAGATGAGGACCGATGAGGCTCATTGTTGTCGACGACGACCGCTTGGTGGTCGATTCGCTCAAGATTATCCTGGGCGCCCAGCCGCAGATCGAGGTGGTGGGCACCGGCGCCAATGGCGACGACGCGGTCGCGCTCTACGCCGAGCACGCGCCCGACATCGCGCTGCTCGACATCCAGATGCCGGGACGTGACGGACTTTCGGCGGCACGCAAAATCCTTGAGCGCGACCCTGCGGCGCGCGTGGTGTTTCTGACGACGTTTTCGGATGACGAGTACATTGTGTCGGCACTCAAACTGGGCGCCCGCGGCTACCTGATTAAAACCGATGTCGCCGCCATTCCTCCGGCGTTGGCGCAGGTCATGAGCGGCAAACGCGTGCTCGAGGGTAAGGCGATCGAAGATGTTGACTTTGACGGGATGGGCAACAAGACGGGCGCGCCCCACCGGCCCGCGGCCTTTGCCGGTCTGACCGACCGCGAGTTCGAAGTCGCCGAGCTCATCGCCCGCGGTCTCGATAACAAGGAAATCGCCGCCACCGCCTATATGGGCGAAGGCACGGTGCGCAACCACATCAGCTCGATCCTGGCCAAAATGGACCTGCGCAACCGTACGCAGATCGCCATCGCCTACCTGCGAGGGCAGTTGCCCGAAGATTGACCGCCCCGGCAGAGTAAAATGGCTGTTACCGATTTAATGCCATTTCAAAACTATGTCGGTTTACTACGATGAATCGCCCACCTTCGATCACGGCAAATTGAGCGCTTGCAAAACCGCAGGTAGAACGCTTGCGATATTTAGAAAAATGCAGTCATGGTCGGGAATGTCGAATTCGTCGTAGTAAACCGGCATAGTTTTGTTCGGTCGGCCCTGCACGAGCGCCTCCGCAAGGCTCGCGGGACCAAAATGATCTGCTTTCTTCCGCCCGCGGAGATCGGCTGACGG
>URZR01000112.1 GCA_900552425.1 uncultured Collinsella sp.
TGAAGCGTCCAGTACAGCGGATTCGTGCGCGTGTTGGTGCGCTCGAAGGCGCGCATCAAAAAGCTGTCGGATACCGAGGCGCCGCAGGCCAGCGTGCCGTCGCCGTCAACAAAAGCATGATCGATAATCCAATGCATGCGCTCAAAGCTCGGCTTCATGCCAAAGTCGCTGCCCATGAGCTGCAGGCGTTCGACCGTCATCGGCGAGCCGTCGGGTAGCACGGGCTTTTGCTCCTCGAGGGCATCTGCCAGGGCCGCCACGCGCTCGACGTCGGCGGGGTAGCGGTTGTAATACTGCTGCGTCTTGGCAGCCATGCGCGGGAAGGTGTGCGCGTAGACCTCGCTTGCGCTCGCCGGTACGTGGGGGATGCCGCCGCAGGTAAAGCTTGCCGCCACGCCCTCGGGGAAGAGCGACAGGTAGCTCAGCGTCAAAAAGCCGCCGTAGCTCTGCCCGAGCGTGACCCAGGGCCTGCCGCCAAAGCCCACCAGGCGCAGGTACTCAAAATCGCGCACGATGGAGCTGGCGAGGTGGCGCTTGAGGAAGTCCGCCTGCGAGCGGTCCGCATCGGCGCCGGCTGCCTCGGCACGCTCGCCCAGTGCGGCAATCGTGCGTCCGTCTACACAGCTGCTGCGTCCGGTGCCGCGCTGGTCGGGCAGGACGACGCGGAAGTGCTTGACGGCCTCCTCGATCCAGCCGTCGCTTGTGGGTGACAGCGGACGCGGGCTCTCGCCGCCGGGGCCGCCCTGCAAAAACAGGAGCAGTGGCAGATCGTCGTTGATGCGGTCGGGCGCGCAAACCACACGGTAGAAGAGCTTGATGCTCTCGGGCGCACCTGCGATGGGCGCCGGCATGGCGCCGCGGCGCATGGTGCTGCCGACGGCCAGGAGCATCGGCTCCAGGCCGCGCCAGTCGAGGGGGACGTCGATGCTGTGGTCCTCGACATACAGGCCGGGGACGTGGTACGAAGTGATGAGGGCCATGTGAGTCTTCCGTTCGTTGCGGTGTTTCGGGTTGACCAATTCTACCGCCGCGGGCGAGGCCATGCGCAAATCGGCTACCATGGTTGCAAACTTCTAGGAGAAAGGGCCGCCCATGTCGGTCGATATAGCCACGTATGTCCACGATCTTGCCGTTGCCGCTAAGGCAGCGTCGGCCTCGCTTGCCACGGCGAGCGACGAGCAGCGCCAGGAGGCCGTGCGCGCCATGGCCGCAGCACTGCGCAACGGTGTCGACTCCATCGTTGCCGCCAACGAGCTCGATATGTCCGCCGCGCGCGATGCGGGGACCTCGGCGGGGCTCCTCGACCGTCTGCTGCTGACGCCCGAGCGCGTTGAGGGTATGGCCGCCGGCCTGGAGAAGCTCGCCGAGCTGCCCGATCCTGTCGGCCGCGTGCTCGACCACCGCGTGCTCGCAAGCGGCGTGGACCTCACCCGCGTGAGCGTGCCGTTGGGCCTGGTCGCCATGGTGTACGAGGCGCGCCCCAACGTGACGGCCGACGCCGCGGGCATCTGCATCCGCACCGGCAACGCCTGCATTCTGCGCGGCGGCTCGCTGGCCTATCACTCGTGTGCCATGATTTCTGAGCTGCTGGCCGATGCGCTCGAGACCAAGGGCTTCCCGCGCGAGGCTATCTCGATGATCGAGTCCACCGACCGCGAGGCCACTGGCGAGCTCATGAAGCTCCGCGGTATTGTCGACGTACTCATTCCGCGCGGCGGTGCAGGCCTGATCCAGCGCTGCGTGCGCGAGTCGCTTGTGCCGGTGATCGAGACGGGCACGGGCAACTGTCATATCTACGTGCATGAGTCCGCCGACTTTGATAAGGCGCTCAACATTATCGTTAATGCCAAGACCCAGCGTGTAGGCGTGTGCAATGCCGCCGAGTCGCTGCTGGTCGACCATGCTGTGGCCAATGTGTTTTTGCCTGCGGTCGTTGCCGTGCTGCACGACCACGGCGTGCTCATTCACGGCGACGAGGCCACGTGCGCCGCATGCGCCGACGCCGGGCTTGCCGAGGGCGATGACTACGTTGCCGCGACTGAGGAGGACTGGGGTCGCGAGTATCTGGCGCTCGAGATGAGCGTGAAGGTCGTGGCGAACGAGGACGAGGCCATCGCGCACATCAACCGCTACGGCACGATGCACTCCGAGGCCATCGTTGCAGAGGACACGGATGCTTGCGAGCGCTTCCTGGACGAGGTCGATGCCTCGGCCGTGTATGCCAACGCCAGCACGCGCTTTACCGACGGCGGCGAGTTTGGCCTGGGCGCCGAGATTGGCATCTCGACCCAAAAGCTCCACGCCCGCGGCCCCTTTGCCGCCGAGGCCCTCACCACCTACAAATACAAGCTCCGAGGCACCGGCCAGGTCCGCCCCTAACGCCCGCGCAAACAAAAACCACCACAAAGGTGCCTGTCCCCTTTGTGATGGTTTTGGAATTAAGCCTGAAAGGTGTCGCGGTCGGGGGCGAAGGACTGCATGGCCGCGATGGTACGGTCGAAGAGCTCGGGGAGCTCCCAGCCCAGCATCTCGGCACCCTGCGTAATCACGTCGCGCGAGCAGCCGGCGGCAAAGCGCTTGTCCTTGAACTTTTTCTTGAGCGACTTGGTCGTAAAGTCCATGACGCTCTTACTCGGACGCATGATGACGGCAGCACCGATCAAGCCGGTGAGCTCGTCGCAGGCAAACAGGATCTTTTCCATCTGCAGCTCGGGCTTGGGCAGCGAGGTGTTGAAGTCCGACGTGTGCGTCTGAATGGCGCGAATGAGATCGGGAGAGGCGCCCTCGCCTTCAAGGATCTCGGCCGCATAGATGGTGTGGTTCATGGGGTCGTCCTCATGCTCCTCCCAATCTAGGTCGTGCAGCAGACCGACGATGCCCCAAAACTCCTCGTTCTCGGGGTCGAACTCGCGCGCAAAGTAGCGCATGGTGCCCTCGACCGTTTCGCCGTGGGTGATGTGGAACGGGTCCTTATTGTGCTCGTTGAGCAATTCGAACGCACGGTCGCGGGTGATTCCGGCGGAAAGTGGCTCTGCCATAAAAGACTCCTTGTGCTCGCAGGTATCGCTAAGAATGAATACTACTAGAACGACTAGAACGAAAAAACCACCACAAAGGTGCCTGTCCCCTTTGTGGTGGTTTTTGGCGCGGATGGGTTAGTTGAGGGCGGCTTGGGCTAGGCGGGCTTCGGCGGCCTCCTCGGTGACGCCCAATGCCACGGCGAACTCCTCGATGGAGCGGCGCTTGGCTTCCTTGAGTACACGCATATAGTAAGAGCTGGGCTTTTTATCGGCTTCCTCGGCCTGGCGAATGCGGTGCATCATGGTCTTTGCCACGCGGACCGTCTCGGGCGCGCCCAGCTTGAGCTGCTGCTTAAAGTGTGTCTCTTCAAGCGAGCTGTTGCGCTCGGTAAAGGTGTCGCACTCCAGCTCGCCATAGTGGCTCAGCAGATGCTCGGCATCTTGCTGAGAGATGGCGGCATGCAGACGGTCGGCCTGCGCCACGGGGTACATAAGGATCGTCTGCGCATGCCCCTGCTTGGCCTCGAGCAACAACATGGGCTGCGGCGTGTCGTCCCTAAAACCGACGACGGTGCAGACTCCCTGACCCGGATGAATGACGTGTTGACCGATTGAGAACATGCTACCTCCAACTTATACGAATTTACGTATGTCTAGAATAACACGCTGACGTGCGCAAATCCTCGCTTTATGCAGGAAAAGCACACAACTCTGATAGGTAAGAGTATTCGATAAAAGACACAGCTCATTCACACCTTTATGCATTTTCAACGCGTGCATAATCTGCAGGCAGACCGGCATCTTTGAGTGACTCCATACAAGCTGTAGTCAATTTTGTGCATATGCAATTTCGATTGGCTTTACCCTGCGACAGTGCCCCTCGCTTGTGATAGAGTGCTACAAACTCTGGCTTTTGCCCTACGAGTGACCAAGAGCTCGGGGGCTTTAACACAAGGAGGATCTATGCCCGAGAAGATTGAAGAGCTGGTACGCGCTGCGCTTGCTGCGGCCCAGGAGGCCGGCGACCTTTCCGCATTTGAACTTGACGATTGCGCTATCGAGCGACCGGCTGACACTTCTCATGGCGAGTGGACCTCTACCATGGCCCTGAAGTCCGCCAAGCTGGCCCACTGCGCCCCGCGCAAGATCGCCGAGGCCATCGTTGCCCATATGCCCGAGGATCCCGCGATCGAGAAGGTTGAGATCGCAGGCCCCGGTTTCATCAACTTCTACCTCTCCGTTGCCGTTAAGAATGCCATCTTTGGCGAGGCTCGCGAGAAGGGCATGGACTTCGCTAAGTCCAACGGCGGTGGTGGCCTGAAGACCCAGGTCGAGTTCGTTTCCGCCAACCCCGTCGGCCCCATGCACATCGGCCACGGCCGCTGGGCCGCGCTGGGCGATTCGCTCTGCCGCGTTATGGACCACGCCGGCTATGAGATCCAGCGTGAGTTCTACATCAATGACCACGGCTCTCAGATGAACACCTTCGGCAACTCCATCAGCACGCGCTATATGCAGCTTGCCGACATCATCGCCAAGCAGGGCGTTGATATCGACGAGGCTCACAAGCTGCTGATCGCCGACCGTGACGCCTTTGTTGCCGACGAGAACGACGAGCACCCCGAGACCCATCCGTATCAGGACAACTTTGCCGAGACCTTGGGCAAGGACTCTTACGGCGGCGACTACATCATCGACGAGGCCGCCGAGTTCTGGCGCACCGACGGCGATAAGGGGGTCAACGCCGATCCTCAGGAGCGCATGGAGAGCTTCCGCGAGCGCGGCTATGTAAAGATGGTCGATAACATGCGCGACCTCTGCCATGCCGTCAACTGCGACTTTGACCGTTGGTACTCCGAGCGCTCGCTGTATGTGAAGGACACCGAGGGCGAGACCGCCGGCACCTCCGCCGTCGACCGCGCTTTTGAGAAGCTCGACAAGATGGGCTACCTCTACACCAAGGACGGCGCCCTGTGGTTCCGCTCCACCGATCTGGGCGATGACAAGGACCGCGTCCTGATCAAGTCCGACGGCGAGTACACCTACTTCGCCTCCGACGTCGCCTATCACTGGGATAAGTTCCAGCGCGTCGACCACGTCATCGACATCTGGGGCGCCGACCACCACGGTTACATCGAGCGCGTCCGCTGCGTCTGCGACGCTCTGGGTTACCCCGGCAAGTTCGAGGTTCTACTGGGCCAGCTCGTCAACCTGCTGCGTAACGGCAAGCCCGTCCGTATGTCCAAGCGCAAGGGCACCATGGTGACCCTTCAGGAGCTCGTCGACGAGGTTGGCTCCGATGCCGCTCGCTACACGCTCATCTCCAAGAGCTCCAACCAGATGGTCGACTTCGACATCGAGGCCGTTAAGAAGCGCGACAACTCCAACCCGGTCTATTACGTGCAGTATGCTCACGCCCGCGTGTGCTCCATCCTGCGCCGTGCCGCCGACGTTACCGCCGAGCAGGCCGACGAGATGGGCATGAAGGCCGTTGCCGCCAAGGCCATCGGTGAGAACGTCGATTACTCGCTGCTGACCGACCCGACCGAGCTCGCCCTTTCGCGCAAGCTCAACGAGCTCACCGACCTGATCGCCAGCTGTGCTCGCGATCGCGCCCCGTTCCGTCTGACCCACTTTGCCGAGGAACTCGCCGGTGACTTCCACAGCTTCTACGCTGCCTGCCAGGTGCTGCCGAGCGAGGGCCGTCCCGTCGACCCCGAGCTTTCGCGTGCCCGTCTGGCCGCTTGCGATGCCGTCCGCGTGACGCTCGCCCTGGTGCTCACCCTCGTTGGCGTTTCCGCGCCCGAGCAGATGTAGTTCACGAGGCAGCGGCAACGTGCGCTAGCTTTCACAATCCGTGATGTTTGGAGCCCTCGCCCGCGCGGGGGCTCTTTTCATGCCTACTTAGATGCGTCGCGACGCGTCCGGCAACCCAATCCAATTAAGCATTTCAGTCTGGCCGGGGTGTAGACCATAAAAGCTGTGCCGTTTGTCCAATGCGTTTGCAATACGTGAATGCGCTTTAAGCGACATGTGCTACACTCAGGGTCGTTACGTGCAAGCTGCATGGCGGCGGCACTATTGAACACCCCTTTCCTTATAGCGTAGAAGCGCATGCGCGACCCCAT
>URZR01000113.1 GCA_900552425.1 uncultured Collinsella sp.
GCAAGGCGGGGCCGAGGCCGCCTCGATCAATTTGCGAAAGAATCTTGACGGTACCTCTCAATCTGTAACAGCTGGGACCGTTTTGGTTGAGTAGTTGTTATGGATCGAGATTGTTTGGCCGAGTCGGATCACAGGGTAACGTGCGAGCACAAAAAACGGAGCCGCGTTGCCGTGGCTCCGTTTTCAAGAGGATGGGCGATGAAACCGAATTAGCTCAGGTGCCAGATCTCGTCGTTGTACTGGGAGATCGTGCGGTCGGACGAGAAGGTGCCGGCGTTGGCGATGTTGATCAGCGCCTTGCGCATCCAAGCGTCCTGGTCCTCGTAGTCGGCCAGCACGCGCTCCTTGGTCTGGATGTACTCCTCAATGTCGAGTAGAGCCATAAACCAGTCCTTGCCCATGATGTCGTCGTGCAGGCGCTGCAGGCGCTCGGCGTTGCCGGTCGCCATAAAGGCGGGGTTGGTGATGAAGTCCACCAGCAGCTTGATGCCGGGCTTGCGGTAGAGCGCGCCGGCGTCATAGGTGCCGTCGGCGTAGAGCTGCTCGACCTGCTTGGACGAGGCGCCAAAGGTATAGATGTTCTCGTCGCCGACAAGCTCGGCAATCTCCACGTTGGCACCGTCGAGCGTGCACAGGGTCAAAGCGCCGTTGAGCATGAACTTCATGTTGGAGGTGCCGCTCGCCTCCTTGGAGGCCAGGCTGATCTGCTCGGAGATGTCAGCAGCGGGGATCACGCGCTCGGCAGCGGTGACGTTGTAGTTCTCGATCATGACAACCTGCAGGTAGGGAGCCACGTCGGGGTCGTTTGCAATCCACTGGGACAGCGTCAGGATCAGGTGAATGATGTCTTGGGCGATAGTGTAGGCAGGGGCCGCCTTGCCGCCAAAGATGATGGTGACGGGATGCTTAGGTCTGTTGCCGTTCTTGATATCGAGGTACTTCCAGATGATGTAGAGCGCGAGCATCTGCTGGCGCTTGTACTCGTGGATGCGCTTGACCTGGACGTCGATGATGGCGTTGGAGGGAATGGTCACGCCCTGCTCGAGCGCCATGAACTGGCGCATGATGGCCTTGGCCTCGGCCTTGGTGGCGGCCAGGCGCTCAAGAACATTCTTGTCGTCGGCGAACTTGGCGAGTTTGCTCAGATCGCCGGTGCTGCGCCAATCGGTGCCGATCACATCGTCGAGCAGGCTGGCGAGCGCGGGGTTGGCGCCATGGATCCAACGGCGGAAGGTGATGCCGTTGGTCTTGTTGGAGAACTTCTCGGGGTAGATCTCGTAGAACGGATGAAGCTCGGTATCCTCCAGGATCTTGGTGTGCAGCGCGGCGACGCCGTTGATGGAGAAGCCAAAGTGGATGTCCATGTGGGCCATGTGGACGGTGTCGTGCTCGTCAATGATGGCGACGCGCGGGTCATCGTGCTCGGCCTTGGCGATCTCATCGAGCTTGACGATAATGTCGGCGATGGCAGGGGAGACCTTTTGCAGGCTGGCGAGCGGCCACTTCTCGAGGGCCTCGGCAAGAATCGTGTGGTTAGTGTAGGCGACCATGGACCGTACGATGGTCACGGCCTCGTCAAACTCGATGTCGTGCTCGGTGGTGAGCAGGCGAATGAGCTCGGGAATGACCATGGTGGGGTGCGTGTCATTGATCTGGACTACGGCGTAGTCGGCCAGGTCGTGCAAGTTGCTGCCGCGCTCGATGGCCTCGTCGATCAGGAGCTGGGCGGCGTTGCTCACCATGAAGTATTCCTGGTAGATGCGAAGCAGGCGGCCCTGCTCGTCGGAATCATCCGGATAGAGGAACAAGGTGAGGTTCTTGGCGATCTCGGTCTTGTCGAAGTCGATGGAGCTGCCGGGGACCAGGCCGTCGTCGACACTTGCCAGGTCGAACAGGCGTAGGCGGTTCTTGGTGGGCTGGCCATAACCGGGTACATCGATGTTGACGAGCTTGGAAGTAACGGCAAAATCACCGAACTCGACGGTGTAGGAGCGGTCGTCGTCGACTAGGATGTCCTGCTCACCGAGCCACTCGTCGGGGACGGCCTTCTGCTGGTTGTCGACAAAGCGCTGGCGGAACAGGCCGTAATGGTAGTTGAGGCCCACGCCATCGCCGGTCAAGCCCAGCGTGGCGATGGAATCCAGGAAGCATGCGGCCAGACGGCCCAGGCCGCCGTTGCCGAGCGACGGTTCGACCTCGAACTCCTCGATCTTGTTGAGGTCGTGGCCCGCGGCGGTGAGCTGGTCCTTAACCTCGTCATAGATGCCAAGGTCGATCATATTGTTGATGAGCAGCTTGCCGATCAAAAACTCGGCAGAGATGTAGTAGAGCTTTTTCTTGCCGTTGTTGAGAGGACAGGCGGCAGAGCGCTCCTGCACGAGCTTGGCCAGCAGCTTATAAATACGACGGTCATCGAGCTGCTCGAGCGAGGTGCCAAAGGACTGCTCGGCAAGATCCGCAAGATTGATACGGGGCATGTTTCCTCCTGTGATGGGTTGATTACATGTCAGAAATTCAAAAGAAGCCCGCGCGAGGGATTGGAGTGGCCTCGCGCGGGGAAAACGGACGCGTCCGCACGATGGGGTGGGGTCGGGCGCGGTGGCTCCTATTGGGGAAGCTCAATTTCGTCTTCCGACGGGATGCGGAAGTAGGTCTCGGTCCAGCCGGTGAGCTTGTGCTCGAGCTCGCGGGTGATGGCGCCATCGAGCATGCGCCAGGTCCAGTTGCCGCCCATGGTGGCGGGAGTGTTGATGCGCGCCTCGTTGCCCAGGTTGAGCAGGTCCTGCATGGTGTAGATGCAGGTATCGCTTACGCTGGCGGCGATGGCGCGGTTGAGTGCATCGGCCATGGGCTCGCCTGCCTGCTGGTGGGTGTACAGGGCCGCCTGCTCGCGCTGACGCGGGGTGGCCGTTCCCTCAAACCAACCGCGCGCCGTCTCGTTGTCGTGTGTGCCCACATAGGCGACGGTGTTGGCAATGTAGTTGTGCGGCAGGTAGTACGAGTTGGTGCCCTCAAAGGCGAACTGCAAGATCTTCATGCCGGGGAAGCCCGAGTTGTCGCGCATGTCGATGACGCCGGGGGTGAGGAAGCCCAGGTCTTCGGCGATGATGGGCAGCGTGCCGAGCTTTTCCTCGAGCGTCTTGAAGAACTTGAGGCCGGGGCCCTGCGTCCACGAACCGTAGGACGAATCGGGTGAGGAGAACGGCACCTCCCAATAGGCCTCGAAGCCGCGGAAGTGATCCAGGCGGATGACATCGTACATGTCGAGGGCGGCGCGGATACGGCCCTCCCACCAGGAGAAACCGTCGGCTTCCATGGCGTCCCAGTCGTAGATGGGATTGCCCCAGTACTGGCCGGTGGCCGAGAACTGGTCGGGCGGCGTGCCGGCGACACTCACAGGATTACCGGCGGCGTCGATCTTAAAGAGCTCGGGCGTGGCCCACATCTCGACGGAGTCGCGCGAGACATAGATGGGCAGGTCGCCGATGATGAGGATATCGCGCTCGTTGGCATAGGCCTTGAGGCGGCTCCACTGACGATTGAAGAAGTACTGCGTCATCTGGTGGTAGAGCATGCGCGCGGGATGGGCGGCGCAGACCTTGGCAGAAGCCTCGCCGCGGGTACGGAGCTCTGCGGGCCACTCCCAAAAGGCCTTGAGACCGCACTCCTCCTTGACGGTCATGAACTCGCAGTAGGGGATGAGCCAGTCTTCGTTTGCTTGGACAAAGTCGTCGAAGTCGGCCGGCTTGTCGGCGGCAAAGCGCTCGGCGGCGCGGTCGAGAATCTGACGACGGCCACCAAAGATGGCACCATAGTCGACATTGCTGGGGTCGGAGCCCAGGTACACGCCGTCGATATCGCACTGCTCCAGATAGCCGGCCTCGATAAGCTCGGCAAAGTCGATGAAATTGGGGTTGCCCGCACGGGCCGAGAACGACTGATAGGGCGAGTCGCCATAGCTCGTTGTCGTAAGGGGGAGAATCTGCCAGTAATGTTGTTTGCACGAGGCGAGGAAATCGACAAAGTCATAGGCGTTCCAGCCAAAGCCGCCGATACCGTAAGGTCCGGGCAATGACGAAACGGGCATCAGAACGCCGCTTGCACGCTCCATGGATGCACTCACCGTCCTTTTGAATAAGGGGCTGCGCCGTAGATGGATAGACGGCTCGTCCCGAGTTTCCATTGCTATTGTCCCTATTGTAGAACATGTTGTTTAAACATGTATAGAGAGAATGAAAAAGTTGCCGACTTTCGGTGAATGGTAGTGCGCCATAGACGATATGAGTTGAACATTGGGAGCTCCTCCCCTTGCGGCTCTTTTGTGGGTCGGGCGACAATGGTCGTCGTCATTAAAGACCGGCTGCCAGCCAGGTTGCAACAATGCAAGAAGGGTTCACATTCAGTTGGCCGTTGACACAAACAATCGCGCGAAGACCTCGTCTTCTTCGGTAAGTCCAGGCGCGGCAAGACGCGCATGGCAGTCGCCCTCACGATGCGCGCGGTCGCCGCGGACATGTCGGTCAGGTTCTGGCAGACCGCGCAGCTGGTTCTCGAGCTCGGCAACGCGAAGCGCAAGGGAACGCTGTCGAAACTGTTGAACGACGTGTCGCCCGCGAGGCTGCTCGTGCTCGACGAGTTCGTCTACGTCCCCTGCGACGTAGACGGTGCGAGGGTTCTCTACCAGGTCATTTCCGTCCATGTAGTGCTCGTAGGCCGCGGCGTCGTCGGGCTCGTCGAAGGAGAGGGACTCCGTCCAGTCCCAGTAGGCCCCCGTCCAGGCGCCCCTGCGCCTGCCGGCCGGCGTCGTCTCGTCGAAGACGAGGCCGTGGCGCAGCAGGAACTTCGACATCCGCTGCTTGGCGTGTTGCAGGTCGTCGCGCGCGTCCTCGAGGGCGCTCGTCGGGGACCCACACCTCGACGACGTTGCGGCAGGCGAGGAGCCTGGCGAGCCACTCGGCGTCGCGCCGGTCGTTCTTGCGCCCGCGGTCGGCGGCCGGCCGGTGCATCTTGGAGACGGCGCCTACGGCGCAGTCGACGCCGAGCGCCCCCAGGGCGCGGCAGAGGTGGAAGCCGGTCGGGCCGCTCTCGTACACCGCCTTGGGCGACTCGAACCCCAGTGCCCGCTCGGCGACCGACGCGGGGTCGTATCCGAACCTTGCGCGGGACACCTCGCCGGTCATGGGGTCGAAGGCGCATGCGGAGATGCTCCTCGCGTGGACGTCGAGACCGATGGCTGTGACATAATTGGACATGGCGGGCCCCTCTCCGTCGCATGTGGCGCGCGGCCACGGTTGGCGCTACGACCATTGTCGCCCGACCCACGATAGAGCTGCAAGGGGAGGGGCTCCCAATGTTCAACTCATATCGTCTCATGCCCCGCCCCTCGCATTTGAATCGATCTTATAACCCTGGTAGAGCATGCCGGCGCACCCTATACGCCCAGCACACTGACTGCGCATGAAAAACCCGGCACCTTGCGATACCGGGTTAAACAATCTCTGGAGCGGGCAACGGGACTCGAACCCGCGAGTGTCAGCTTGGGAAGCTGATGCCTTACCACTTGGCGATGCCCGCAAAATGAAAGCCATCTCTGGCCGTTTGATAAGTATATCCCGCACCACCTGAGGCGGCAAGACTTCATTTCCCGACCGCGGAGTTCCTTTATTTCTCCGGGTTGGAACATACAAAGCATGCTTTTGAGCTACCGGCGTGCTCTTTTGATGATAAACCGCACCCCTTGATAACGGATATAGAATCCAAGCACCGTGCTCGGCAGGCATCGACCTGCACGTTCGTTATACCTGTAAGAATCTTCGATACGCACGCCTACACATTTGGAACGTTCCATATCACCTTGGGGTGCAAAGACGCGTCTAGGCTCCTTTCTCATCCGCACACTATACGCGCGAGAAAGGACATGCCATGAACCACCACCCACCCAGCTGCAGACAATCGCTTCTCACCCTCATGTCTTCCTTTAATCCGCCCGCGGCGATTCTAGGCCTTGTCATCTTTGCCGCAGCCATTGTGGGTAGCCTTACACCCATTTTCCACCTTGTGGCTGCAGACACCGGTAAGGCAAAGATCATTGAAGTTGCCGAAAATGAATTTGAGGACGAGGGCTACGCCCC
>URZR01000114.1 GCA_900552425.1 uncultured Collinsella sp.
AAGCACGCCAAGGTCAATCGTCAACCCACCGGGAAAACGAATCTCGGGGGCGACGCCGCACCAGTTGACGGCAAGCACCGTAAAGGTGACACAGATAATGGTTAGGCCGATCATCTTGGCATGAGGCGTCAGACCGAGCGAGCGCCCATGCGTAACGGAGGTCAGGTCGTCGATCAGGCCCAGCACACCGGTCGCCAGCGTGGCGAGCAGCACGAGCACGAGCTCGGTGGTGAGCTTTCCCATCAGCAGGCAGGTCAGCGAGATCGCGACGAGGATGACAACACCACCCATGGTGGGCGTTCCCTGCTTAACCAAATGACGCTTGGGGCCGTCGGCACGAACCTGCTGGCCGATACCCTCGACCTTGAGCAGCTTAATCCACCACGGCATGAGCAGCAGCGCAATGGCTGCGGCGATGCCAAGCCCCAAAAAAGCCTGATACGTTGGATACGAGGGATTGCCGAACATGGGCTAGCACACACCTTCCACAAAGCGGTCGAGCTCAACAAAGCGGGAACCCTTGACCAGTACAACATCATGTTTTTCAAGCGCGCCGCCCATGCGGTCGAGCACCTGCTGATAATCGGAGAACACCTGGATGCGGTCCTCGTCCATGCCCATCATGCGCGCGGCATCGGCCATAAGCTGGGCCAGCTCACCACCCACGCACGCCAGCATGTCGAGCTTCTTGGCGGCGGCATAGGCGCCCACGAGCTCATGCATGCGAGGAGCCTCATCGCCCATCTCGCCCATCTCGCCCAGGATCGCCATGCGAGACCCCGTGCATGAAAGCGAGCACAGCAGATCGAGGCCGGCTGCCATCGATTCGGCGCTGGCGTTATAGGAATCGTCGATGATGCGTGCACCGCTCTTGGCGCGCTTGATCTCCTGGCGGTGCCCGGTGATCGTAAGACCCCTAAAGGCAGCATCGATCTGCTCGGGCGTCACGCCCAGGCGATAGGCAACCGCGGCGGCCTTAACGGCATTAGGAACGGACTGCACGCCGGGGATGGCAAGCATGGTATCGATCGTCTCGCCCTGACCAAAATCGAGCGTAAAGACCGGACGGCCCTCGTCATCAACGCGAACGTCGCGGGCGCGGACCTCATCATCGTCAGAGACACCGGCCAGCATCACGTCGATACCAGCAGGCTGGGCGAACGTATCGCGAATGAACGGCGTAAAATCGTCCTCGCCGCCCAAAACCAGCAGCGGCAAATAGTCGCCGGCGGCGCACATGCCCTGGACAATCTCGGCCTTAGCGCGGGCGATGTTCTCGCGGCTGCCCAAAATGCCGATATGAGAGGTGCCGATCTTGCTCACGATGGCAAGGTTGGGATTGGCAGACTGAGACAGGCGCTCGATCTCGTGGAAATGGTTCATGCCCATCTCGAGCACCAGGACCTCGGTATCGGCCGGAGCGGAAAGCACCGTGAGCGGCATGCCGATCAGGTTATTGAAATTGCCCTTGGTGGCCCAGACACGATAGCGCTTGGCGAGCACAGCGGCGAGCACGTCCTTGGTCGTCGTCTTGCCGATGGAACCGGTAATGCCAACGACCAGGCAGCCAAGCTCCAGGCGATACGCATGCGCCAAACGCAGCAGAAACTCCTCGGGATCATCGGTCAGCAAGATGGCACAGCCCTTGTCCTGCGCCAGCGAGACCAGCTCGGCCTCGGGCTCACGCGTCATCACGACGGCGCCGGCACCCGACTGGACGGCACGGGAAGCAAAATCATTGCCGTCGACGTTTTCACCGGGAAAGGCGACGAAAATCGTCCCTTCCTCGACCTGGCGCGAGTCGATAACGCACCCGCGGCATACCCGATCGGCTTCTCCCGTCACGGTTCGGGCCCCTGTTGCGGCCGCGAGGTTGTTGACGGCGATCTCTATCATTGCAGCTCCCCTGTAAACCTAATAATGCTATCGGCGTATTGTATCCCAGCGCCGCGTATGCGTGGTGCAGGGCATGTGAACACCCCTCATATGGGACAACAAACCACGCCCCAAAGATTGTAACCCCCTACTTCGTGTGCGGGATACCCAGCACGTCGAGCGCGTTGGCCATAATGAACTGGAACGGAACCGCAGCGGCATCTGAGCCGCTCGGCGTTCCGTCGAGCGTGATATAGCACAGCACCTTGGGCGATTGTGCCGGTGCAAAGCCCATAAAGGACGACATGTAGTTCTCCTTGAGGTAGCCGCCGTTCTCGTCGGCACGTTCGGCCGTACCGGTCTTACCCGCCACGTCATAGCCGTCAACCGCGCCGCCAACGCCCGTTCCCTCCGACACGACCGTCTGCATGCACGATGTCACCTGGGATGCGGCATCCTCCGAAATCGCGCGCTCGCCTTCGCCCCAGTCCTTCTCGTCACCTTTGCTGGACTTATAGAAGTGCGGGGTCATCATCACGCCGCCGTTGGCGATGCCGCCCACGGCACGTGCGATCTCAATCGGCGAGACAGACAGCGCCTGTCCAAAGCTCATCGAGCCCAGCGTGGCGCCGTCATACTGGTCACGCTCCTTGACGATGCCCAGGCTCTCGCCCGGAAAATCGACACCAGAGCTGTGACCGATGCCCCACTTGTCCACATAGGCGGCAAAGTCGTCGGCACCGATCTTGCGCCCCACCAGGACAAAGCCTACGTTGGACGAACGGCGCATCATCTCGCGCACATCCATGGTCATGGCATAGTCGCGCTTGTCGGCATCGGTGACGGTATCGTCGCCCACCTTGATGCTCGCCGGCACCTCAAACGACGTACTCGACCGCACGACGCCCAAGTCGAAGCCGGCGCCCGCCACGAGCGTCTTAAAGACCGAGCCGGGCTCGTAGGCGTCGGTGACCAGGCGCAGGTTCATATCCTCGGTCTTGGCGTTTTCCAGATCGGTCTGGTCGTAGGTCGGATACGAGCAGGCTGCCAAGATCTCTCCTGTCGTAGGATCGGTGACCAGCGCCGAGCCGTTCTTGGCCTTAGTCTTCTCAACTGCCTCTGCCAGGGCATCCTCGGCCGCACGCTGGATATTGACGTCGAGCGTCGTCACGATATCAACGCCGTCGACCGCAGCCACCTTTTTATAGGCACCGCCCGCGATATAGCTGCCGTCCCTCGCGCGCTCGCGTACGAGAGAACCGTTCGTGCCGGTCAGAAGCTTGTTGTATTGCTTTTCGAGACCAGTCAAGCCGTCGTTGTCTACATTCACTACACCCAGCACCTGCGATGCCAGATTGCCGTATGGATATACGCGCTTCATGGCCTGCTCAAAAAGCACGCCGGGCAGGTTCTTCTTCTCCAGCGCCACAGCATCGTCTTCGTCCACCTGGCGCTTGATATACACCCAGGTTCCATCGGACTCGACGAGCTTGCGGCAGGTCTTTTTATCGATTCCAGTTGCCTTGACCAGCGCCGACACCGTCTTGTCAACGTCCTCGACAAGCTGCGGGTTCACGGCGATGTTGCGACATTCGACCGACGACGCCAGCACGTTACCGTTGCGGTCGTAGATGGTGCCACGTTTGGCATAGAGGGTCTGCGCAAGCAGGCGACGCGCATCGGCACGCTCGCGCAGTTTATCGGCTTCGACAATTTGATAGTCGGCAAGGCGAAAGACGCCCAAGCCCAAGCCAAGCCCGATGAATCCCATGACGGCTTTGCGGCGAGGCAGCGGCGTGCCCGTGAGCCATTCGGTCGACGAACTCTTGCGCGACCTGGTGTTATGCACTTGAGGGCCACCCGAGCCGCGAAGTCGCGACGCCGGGTCGTTGCCACGGGACCGCCCGGCGTTGTAAGATTGCCGACCCGTTCCTTGATAACCAGAACGCCCCCGCGACGAGGGACGTCCAGAACCGCGGCCCCCATCGGAACCGCGGCGATAGTCATTTGTCATACTCAGCTACCGTCTTGCTACTGAGCGGTCGCGGTCGCGTTGGCGCCCGCGGCTGCATCCTGCGAAAAGTCAAGTGTAACGCTCTCGCTGGGCTCCACCATGCCATAAGCGCCCGCAAGGTCGCGAATGCGCGTGTCGGCGCCATAGACCGAATGCATGACCTCCAGGTCGGAGCTCTCATCGGTCGCCTTTTCGAGCGTGTTGGTAAGCTCGGCGTTGCTGTTGAGCACCTGGGCCGTAACGCCGGCGAGCGCCACGCGGGCGACGCCGATCGTCATGAAGATAGCCGCAATGATGCAAAACGTTTTAAGAACGCTCATGAAAACCGGGCTTACCGCCTGGTTTGCCTGACGGCCCGCGCCCGTGTAGACATCAAAGCGCGGCGTGCGCTGCTCACGGGGAGCAACGGGGGCCTGCGGCGTCTCACGATAGGCGGGCATGGCGTTCATATCATAGGCGAGTGCTGCGCTTGAAGTGTTGTAGCCCATGATATGCCGCCTCCCATCCCGAGTACGTTGGTAGTGTGTTTAAGCTTCGTTTATGGTGCGAGCGGGAGGTCCAATATCGCGCGGTCGCGCCTACAGACGCTGCGCCACGCGGATTTTGGCTGATCTCGCCCGAGGGTTGCGCTCAACCTCATCAGGCTGGGCAACCAAGGGTTTGCGGGTGATGACCTTGAGTATCGGCACGTTGCCGCACACGCACACCGGAATCTCCGGCGGACACGTGCACCCCTGGCTCATCTCCTTAAAGTGGTTCTTTACGATACGGTCCTCGAGCGAGTGATACGAAATGACGCAGATACGTCCGCCCGGGTTGAGCCACCTGGTGGCGGCATCAAGCCCTCGTTCGAGCACATCGAGCTCGTGATTGACCTCGATGCGAATGGCCTGGAAACTTTTCTTGGCCGGGTGTCCGCCATGCCGACGAGCGGCAGCCGGGATACCCGCCTTGATGATCTCGACAAATTGGCCGGTGGTTTCGATCGGTTCTTGCTCGCGGCGGCGCACGATCTCGCGCGCGATCTGCGAGGCGAACTTCTCTTCGCCGTAGACGCGTAGAATCCGGGCGAGGTCGTGTTCGTTATAGGTGTTGATGACCTCAGCTGCGTTTAAGGTGTTATTGCCCGGATCCATCCGCATGTCCAATGGGGCGTCCTCGTTATACGAAAAGCCCCTGCCAGGGATATCGAGTTGCGGTGACGAAACGCCCAAATCGAACAGGAAGCCATCGACCCCGGGCACCTCGGCCGAGCAAAGCAGCTCGTCCAAGTCGCCGAAGTTGCCCTTCAGCAGCTGGTGCGGAACGCCGGGAACCTCGCGGTCCAGACGGGCGCCAGCGGCCTCGAGGGCCATGTCGTCCTGATCGACGCCGAGCAAAAGGCCCGTCTCCCCCACCTGTGCGGCCATCTTTACCGAATGGCCGGCACCGCCAAGGGTGCAATCGCAGACAACGGAGCCGCTCTTTAGCTGCAGCGACTCAAGCACTTCGCCGAGCATGACAGGTTCATGCCGATATTCTTGTGTCAAGATCCCACGCTCCATCCGTTACCCGTGCCTTGCCCTTACGAGAAGAAGAGGTCCAGCAGGGCCTCATCGTCATCGTCCTCATCGGCCGCGGCGCGATCCCAAACCTCAAGGTGGTCGTAGTTGCCCACAACCGTGACCTCGCGGTCGAGGTTCGCCTGCTTGCGGAGAGACTCGGAAAGACCGATACGACCGGCGCTGTCCACATCCATCGACGTGGTGCGCTTGTTGATCGCCCTCATGAGCTTCTGGTCGTTAATGTCACGCGGGTTAAAACCCTCGTGGCCCTCACGACCCGCGAAGAGTCCTTCGACCCACTTATCGAAGGCCTCGGCAGAGAACACGTACAGAGCATCGACATCCAGGGCTTTGAACACGCGAACGTGCTCTCCAAGCTCCTCGCGAAGGGGTGCAGGCAGGGACAGACGACCTTTTGCATCGAGATTGCGCTCGTATGCACCAGTCATTCCCATGTGCGCCCTCCCCTCGGTTACTCAGATGGCACGTACGCGGGGAACCCCCCCGCCTGTCGACGTCATCAATAATATGGGGAACCGCCCCATTTTTCAACACCTTTCCCCACCCCTTCCCCCACCCCTCCCCACCATTCCACCCCCAATATGTTGTAAAACACCCCCGAGCATATGTTCGAAAAC
>URZR01000115.1 GCA_900552425.1 uncultured Collinsella sp.
CCGCAAGCCGCATCTCGCCACCCTGCCTGGACTCATCCTGGGCTGTCTTGTTTGTTGCGCGCTCTGGGGGTCGGCTTTCCCCTGCATCAAAATCGGCTATGCACTCTTTGGTATCCCGGCGCACGATAGCGCCTCGCAGCTGCTCTTTGCAGGTTTGCGCTTCACGCTTGCCGGCGCCCTGGTTATCGTTGGAATGAGTGCGGCCCAACGCCGCCCCCTCATTCCGCAGGCTCGCGACATCAAGCCCATCTTTGTCTTGTCGCTCTTCCAGACTATCGGGCAGTACTTCTTTTTCTACCTGGGACTCTCGCGCGCCAGTGCCATGTCGAGCTCCATCATCGAGGCCAGCGCCAACTTCCTCGCAATCCTCTTCGCCGCCCTGGCGTTTCGCACCGAAAAGCTCGATGCGGCCAAGGTGCTCGGCTGTGTACTGGGCTTTGCCGGCGTCGCGCTCGTCAACCTCTCGGGCGCAGATGGCACCTTTGGCTTCAGGCTCGATGGCGAGGGCTTTATCCTAGCCTCCACTGTCGCGGGTGCTCTTTCGACCTGCCTGATCGGCATCTTCTCGCGCAAGCACGACGGCGTCTTGCTTGCCGGGTGGCAGTTCTTGGTCGGCGGACTGGTCCTCACCGCCATCGGCTTTTTGATGGGCGGCGCGCTCTCCCCCACTGAAATCGCCCCCGCCATCGCGCTCATTATCTATATGGCACTCATTTCCGCCGTCGCGTACTCGCTATGGTCGCGTCTGCTTGCCGTCAACCCCGTCAGCCGTGTGTCGGTCTTTGGCTTTATGAATCCAGTCTTTGGCGTACTGTTAAGCGCGCTGCTGCTCGGCGAGGGCGCTGGCACGAGCCCTGTGACCGTACTTGTTGCCCTGCTGTTGGTCTGCGGCGGCATCATCATCGTCAACAGGCCCAAAAAGGCCTAATGAACTGCCCTTATTTAGCAGAGAGGATTCATGTACTTTAGCTTAATGGAGTACATCGGAGAGCCGAGGGCCACCATGCACGCAAGCGTGCGCCCCTATTTCTAGCGTATCTGGACGCCAGCTTTCTTCTTCTCGTACTTTACGCGGTAGAGCTCCGCGTCGGCAGCACGAAGCAAGTCTTGCCAGGTATCGACGCCATCACCAACCCGTGCGTAGCCGATGGACATCCGCAACAGATACGGAACCTCGGCGCGCGCGAGCTCATCGTTGATTGTCGCGCACAGATGCATGATATCCTGTTCCGCCACTGCCTTTTGGAGCACCACGAACTCATCGCCACCATAACGTGCGATAAAGCCGCCAGACGCCGAGCAGACTTCTTTGAGCGCAGCGGATATGACCTGAAGAGCGTGGTCGCCCTCCACATGCCCATAGCGATCGTTAATCTGCTTAAAGCCGTCGGCGTCCATCATAAGCAGATATACATCTTCGGCCTGATCCACATTTGAGAAGAGCGACAGCATATAGGTCTCAAAACGGTTGCGATTGTTAAGTCCAGTCAACGGGTCGGTCGAGATGAGCTGCTCCTGGTAGATGATGTAGAGCAGCAACATGCTAATCATTATGCCGACACAAAGGCCGGGCACCGAGTATACGACCTGAAAGGTACCGCCCACCAGGGCCGGAATGGCGAAAAATGCCAAGGTTCGATAGATGGCCTTCGTCTGCAGGCTCTCGACCCTGCGAGATTGCACAAATGCATGCAGGGACGTATGTATAACGTAACAGTAGCTGACGATGGGCTGGATCATATAGGCAAAGCCGCGACGATACACGCCCTGCGAATCGATATAGAACAGGGCGTGCGTCCAGTAACTGGTAAACGCCAGCACGACCACCAGAGCCGTAGGCAACGCAACAAGCACCACCCTATAGCGCGAGGTCAAAAGGCGAGAACCCTGCACCGTCTCGGAATAGATAAACCAAATGAGACACGCGATAGCAAAGAGCGAAAACGAAACCGCGTTGGAAATCCAGTTGGCCGTGATGCCTACAGGAGTGCTCAAGCCATCCGAGAGCGTCCAGATCATATCGAAGAAAATGTAGGCAGCAGACGTGTAGCCCAGCATGCTAAACAATAGCTGCTGGGTGCTCGAGAACAAGGAGCGACGACTTCGCACGGCAAGCCCGATAAGAACAATCATGCATAGCACGAATATCTCAATCTTGAGTGCCTTAACCACTAGCGCCACCCCTTCAATACCCAAGTGGTCAGAATCGCCCAATTCGAATCAGGGCAATAAACACCCCTTTACTCCGCAGGGGTAAAGGGGATAATAGCAGAGCGCCCGAACATCACTGCAAAACAGTTTCTGTTCGGGCGCCCATACGGCGCGAATTGCACACGCCGGCATCATTGATGGGTATCGATTGCTACTCGCCATCGATGTCAGTCGCGACGGCCTCCTCGATGGCCTCGACACCGACAGGCGACAGATCCTCCTTGCCTTGGCAGAACTTCTTGTCGACCCAGCCAGTCAGAATCGGAGCCATGATCGCCGTGATGATAACGGCGCTGGCGATCTGAGCGTACGCGATGGGCGCAAGCTCGGCGTAGCGCGGTGCGACCTCGGCGAGGGCAACCGGTGTGGTCATAGCCGTGCCGGCAATGGTGGAGCAAGCCACAGCGGCCTTGCCATTGCCGCCGCACAGACGCTCGAACGCAAAGGTGATGGGACCGACGACAAACAGCGTGACAAGGCCCAGCAAGATGCCGGAAATACCGCCGGTGATAAAGCTCGACAGGCTCATGGACGCACCGAGCTGAAATCCGATGACGGCAATCGCGGGATTGGCACCGGGAACCAGCAGGTTCTTGATAAACGGGAACAGGCTGCCCAGAACCATGCCAATAACGAGTGGCAAGATGGAGCCGATAATGGTGCCAATGGGAATGTTGGCGAGGCCGGAAACACCGAGGATGATCATCGTGACGGCGGGGCCAGCCGTAAAGAACAGGATACCGACGGCGCCCTGCTCAGACTCATCACCGAACTCGCCCATGATGCCCGTATAGAGCGCCATGTTGCAAAACGTGATGCCGCCGATGATAGACACGGAGCTCAGACCCAGGAAGTTGTCGTTAAAGAAATATGCCACGCCCAGGCCGAGAGCCGCTGCGACGACCAGCTTGGGGATCAGCACGACGATACCGGTCTTGATGGCACCCGGCGTGGACTTAAAGCTGATGCCGGCGCCCACAAACAGCAGGATCGCGGCGACGATGGCATTGGAGCCACCGCGGCAGGCAGCCGTAAAGAAGCCGCCGATCTCAAAAACCTGCGGGCAGAAGGTGTTGAGCAAAAGACCGACGATCATCGGATAGATCATGATGTCGCCCGGGATGCGCGGGACCTTGAATTTCTTTTGCTCGTTGGCGGTCGCTTCCTGTGCCATGAAACCCCCATTTCCGCTGACGGGGTACAAAAGCCCACGTCACGCTTTGCTACAGTAAAGTTTGACCATGGTACCAGAAGAAATAGACCAGCTCGGTGAGAAATTCGATTCGTTGGACAGGGGCGCTAAACGTGCCCCGCTCTTATATGAGGCTCAAAACGATATAGAACACGATGCCCGAAACACAGCACCACAGCATCGATTTTGTCTTGACCGCCACGGCCACGACGCCGGCAGCCGCAATCCAGGGAACCAAGGCAGGCCAGGGTCCCGCGTCGAACGCGCCGGGGCTCACCAAGTCGTTGGCGACCAGCGCGGCAAAGGCAGCGGGCGGGATATAACCCAGGGCCTCGGTAATGCGGGGCGACAGCGTTCTCCCGCGCAAGGCAAACGCCGGCGCGATGCGAAAGAACGCGATAGCAGCCCACGACGACAGCCACAGAACCAAGAACTCGTTAACGGGCATCGCGGGCACCTCTTCCGTCAAATACAGCATCGCACGCCAACGCAATGGCAATGCCGGCCACGACGCTTGCCGGCACGGCAATATTCGTGAGGCCCAAGAACTTGCATACGGCGACGGACACCGCGCCCGAAACCGCCGCGACAACGTTGCCGCGCGACAGCCGCTGCGAAAAGAGCAGGCAGATAAAGAGCGAGGTGCAGACAAAGGCTGCAATGGCGGTGGGAACATCGACAACGGCGCCGACGATGGCGCCCATCGTACACGAAACGCCCCATGTTGCGATGAGAATCACGTTGAGCACGAAGGACTCGCGCGGGCCCCAATCCTCCCCTTCAACCAACTTGGCAAGCGAGATGCCATATGCCTCCTCGGTAAGTGTCGCGGCAACAGCCAGCGTCTGACGCTTCGAGGCACCCGTCAGATGCGGCGCGATCGATGCCGAGTAAAGCGCAAAGCGCGAGGAGATGGCAGCAACGCTCGCGACGATCGATGCTGCAGGCACGCCCGCCAGCCAAAGATTGCAGATCATAAACTGGCCGCTGCCCGTCACAAACGTGCTGCTCAGAGCAAAGACCATCCAGGGCTCCATTCCCGTCTGCCCCATGATCATTCCGCACGGCACGCCTATTGCAACATAGGTAAGCATCACTGGCCAGACGATTTTAAAGATCCTAAGGACCATGCCACTCCCATTCTGGTAAGTCGTCTGCAGCGCGCCTTGCAACGCAGCAGAAATATCAACCGGTGGCAATAAAGTTCACCTACAATTGCCACCGGATCGAAAGACACAACTTTTTAGGAAGTCATTATGACAGCTATCGATCGAGACCGGGCGCGCGCGGCCTTCAAAAGCTACACCGATGCCTACGACGCCACTAACCCACGCATCGCGCTCAAAATCGAGCATACGTACCACGTGGCCGAGGCATGCGATGCCGTAGCGCGCGAGCAGGGCTGGTCGTCAGAAGATATTGACCTGGCATGGCTTTGCGGCCTGCTGCACGATATGGGCCGCTTTGAGCAGCTGCGACGCTGGGACACCTTTAAGGACGCCGAGAGCATGAGCCATGCAGTGCTGGGCATCGAGGTCCTCTTTGGCGAGAATCCCGCCGATGCACCCGCCGTAATGAGCATCCGCGACTTTATCGATGACCCGGCAGAAGATGAGCTCATCCGAGCGAGCATCGCCTATCACAGCGATTTCCGTCTACCCGCACAGCTCGACGAGCGCACGCGGAGCTTCTGCGACATCGTGCGCGATGGCGACAAGATCGACATTATGCGCACCATCGCCGACAGCACCGTCGACACCGTCCTCAAGGTGGATGAGGACACGTTTCTCGCCAGCCACTTCTCGACACCGGCGCTTACCGCCTTTGACGAGCACCGCTGCGTCGCGCGCGATGAGCGCGATGAGCCCGCCGACTTCTTGGTGGGGCTTATCTGCTTTATGTTTGAGCTCGTCTATCCGGCAAGCCGCGCGCTGGCGCGCGAGCAAGGCGATATCTACCGCCTGCTCGACGCGCCCTTTGGCATTACGCGGCCCTTTACCGACCCCGCCACGCAGGCAACCTGGAGCCGCCTAAAGGACGAGATGCGCGACTGGCTGGCGCGTGCCTAGCGCTCAAACTGGGCCAGCAGCTCCTCGACGACCTCGACGGCATCACCGACAACCTTGTACTGGGCAGCACCAAAGATGGGGGCATCCGGGTCCTCGTTGATGGCGATAATGCACTCCGCCCCACCGATGCCGGCAAGATGCTGGATGGCGCCCGAAACACCGATACTCACGAGAAGCTTGGGCGAGACCGATACACCCGTCTGGCCAATTTGGTGGCGATACTCCAGCCAGCCGGCCTCCACCACGGGGCGCGTGCAGCCAAGCTCGGCACCCAGAGCCTCGGCAAGCTTTCGCATCAGCGGTAGGTTTTTCTTGGAGCCGATGCCGCGGCCCACCACGACCAGACGCTCGGCATCGGCAATTGAGGCCTGCTGTCCCCACTCCTCGGCGGGAATCGAGATCTCGACGCGGGCCTTAACGTCATCCGCAAGCACTACCTGGGTAATCGTGCCGGAGCGGCTATAGTCAAACTCGGGCGCCTTAAAGATGCCGGGGCGCACCGTTGCCATCTGAGGACGGTGGTTGGGGCAGATAATGGTGGCCATCAGGTTGCCGCCAAACGCCGGGCGCG
>URZR01000116.1 GCA_900552425.1 uncultured Collinsella sp.
GTTAACGCCATCACGCCCGTGCCGGGCGGCGTGGGCGCTGTGACGACGGCGATCCTCGCCAAACACGTGATCGAAGCGGCCGAGCGCGCATCGAAATAGGCGTTTTGGGCTGTTTGAGGGGTTAGTTCTATACCCCGTGGACAAAAAATGCCAAATATGAGTACTGTTGCCAAGATAGTCACATATATTTTAGGTCAAATAGGCTCTCTAACGATATTTATTATCGATAGAGAGCTTATTTTATTGGACCTATGAGGAATTACATCATCTAATTTTTGAACAAATGTAGACTTTCGACACCCATACGTAGCAAAATTGCTGTTACTAAATTGGTGACAGTACTCATATTTGGCATTTTTTGACCACAGGGGTTGCCAGCGCCGCGGTTTCGCCCTTTCTGCGCCGAAGCGATACACTGTTATCGTTTGATTTCTTCGCTCAAGGAGGATGCGCATGCCGTGCACAACGATTTTGGTTGGTAAGAACGCGAGCTACGACGGGTCGACGTTGGTTGCTCGCAACGAGGACTCGTCCAACGGGGTGTTTGAGCCCAAGCGCATGCGCGTGGTGCATCCCGACGAGCAGCCGCGCGTCTACACGAGCGTCCTGAGTCACCTGACCGTTGAGCTGCCCGATAACCCCATGCGCTACACGAGCGTCCCCGATGTTGTCCCGGGCCACGGCATCTGGGCCGAGGCCGGTTTCAACGAGCTCAATGTGGGCATGTCCGCAACCGAGACGCTCACCACCAACGAGCGCGTTCGCGGCGCCGACCCGCTCGTCGACTACGTGCCCGCCAAGGGCAACGAGGGCGAGGACGGCTATGTTCCGGCGCAGCCCGGCGGTCTGGGCGAGGAGGACATGGTGACCCTGGTGCTGCCATATGCCAAATCCGCCCGCGACGGCGTACGCATTCTGGGTGACCTGCTCGAGCGTTATGGCACCTACGAGAACAACGGCATCGCCTTTAGCGACGTGGACGAGATCTGGTGGCTCGAGACCATCGGCGGTCACCACTGGATCGCCAAGCGCGTGCCCGATGACGCTTATGTGACCATGCCCAACCAGCTGGGTATCGATAGCTTTGACCTGGATGACGCCGAGGGCGCCCAGGCCGACCACATGTGCTCCGCCGACCTGCGCTCCTGGATGGCCGAGTGGCATCTGGACCTGACGCTGGGCGTCGAGGGCGACGGTCCGGCCGCGGTCTTCAACCCGCGCGAGGCCTTTGGCTCGCACAGCGACAGCGACCACGTCTACAACACGCCGCGCGCCTGGTATATGCAGCGCTGCCTTAACCCCAGCGATGTGTGGGACGGTCCCGAGGCCGACTACACGCCCGAGAGCGATGACATCCCCTGGAGCCGCGTGCCTGAGCGCAAGGTGACCATCGAGGACATCAAGTACGTGCTTTCGAGCCACTACCAGGGCACGGAGTACGACTGCTACGGCAGCAAGGGTACGCCCGCCACACGCGGCGCCTATCGTCCCATCGGCATCAACCGTAACAGCCAGCTCGCCGTGCTGCAGCTGCGCCCCTATGCGCAGCCGGCCTACCGCGCCGTGCAGTGGATGGCCTTTGGCTCCAACTCGTTTAACGCGCTGGTTCCGCTGTACGCCAACGTCGAGACCATGCCCGAGTACTATGCCGACACGCAGGCTCGCGTGACGTCCGAAAACTTCTACTGGGCCAACCGCCTGATCGGTGCGCTGGCCGACGTTCGCTTCCATGAGTGCGGCCGCGCCGTGGAGGACTACCAGGAGAAGGTCGGCGGCATGGGCCACAAGCAGATTCACGACGTTGACGCTGTCGTAGCCACGCTGCCCGAGGCCGAAGTGCCCGCCGAGCTCGCCCGCGCCAACGAGGGGTTTGCCGAGCGTGTTCGCGTAGAGACCGATGCTCTACTGGGCAAGGTGCTCTACACCACGAGCTGCGCCATGAAGAACTCTTTCGCGATGAACGACAACGTGAGGTAAAAGCCGTATTGTAACGAGCGAGCGGGGCAAGCGCCGTCAAGGCTTTGACCCGCTCGATTTCTATCTTGGCGGTAAAACGATTTTGTGTCGTTCGCCCAATCTTGGGTACAAGAAGGCCAATGCAGTTGTTTGTGATTGGAGACAACCATGGTTATGAAACTCGATCAGCTTGTTAACGGTGCCATCAACGTGGGCTTTGGTGCTGCTGCCGTCGCCGTCGAGGGCGGCAAGAAGGTTCTCGACGACCTTAATACCAAGGGCGAGCAGGTGCGCAAGGACGCAGGCGCCCCCGATATCGCCCGCAGTGTGTCCGACATGTTCGAGCAGGCCGGTGGCACCATCTCCGACCTGACCGAGCGTCTGGGTATGCAGGGCGAGACCGCGGCCCAGCGCGTGCTTGACGAGCTCATCCTTGCCCGCGTCCGCGTCATGACCGCCCCCGAGCGCACGGCCTTCCTGGCCCATGTGCGCGACATCGTCGATTCGGTCGAGGACAACGTGACCTCGGTGCCCGTCGAGTCCGTTGAGCCCGACGATGCGAAGGATACCGAAGAGGCCGAGTAGCAGCGCAGATGGCAGATTCCACCACCGATTACAACAATCTAGATCCCTTGGGCGACGAGGCGGCGGTTGTCGATGAGGTCGACGCCGCCGTCTCGGGCGCTCGCAAGAAGCCGCGCGCTGTCGATATGGTCCCCGAGGAGCCCGACGCGATGGCGCCGGACGAGGAATACCAGCTCACGCCGGCGGGTCGTCGCGAACGCATCGGGCAGATTGTTCGTCTGGTCAAAAAGTACCGCGTGTGGGATAACCTCACGCCGGTTCGTTTGCGCCGCCTGCTCGAGGAACTCGGCCCCATGTTCGTCAAGATGGGGCAGATTCTGGCCAACCGGTCCGAGATTCTGCCGCAGCGGTTTTGCGACGAGCTGCGTCGTCTGCGCTCCGACGTGGAGCCGGTGCCGTACGAGGTCGTACTCAGTTGTCTGGAAGAAGAATACGGCCTGCGCCTGGGGGAGATGTTCGATGCGATCGACCCCAATCCGCTTGGTAGCGCATCGCTCGCGCAGGTGCACCGCGCTCGTCTGGTGACGGGCGAGGACGTGGCCGTCAAGGTGCAGCGCCCCGGTGCGCAGCAGGTTATGGCACAGGACATCGATATCATCCGCTCGGTGGTGCGTATCGTTTCCAAGTTCGTCAACACCGATCAATTCGTTGACCTGCACGGCGTAGTCGAGGAGTTGTGGACCTCGTTTCGTGAGGAGACCAACTTTTTGGCCGAGGCCAAAAACCTCAACGACTTCTACGAGTTCCATAAGAGCGTTCATGGCGTGACGTGCCCTAAATCCTATCTGGACCTGTGCACCGAGCACGTGGTGGTTATGGACTACGTCGACGGCATTTCGATCGCCGACCCTGAACGCTTGGTGGCCGAGGGCTATGACTTGGAAAAGATCGGTGCCGCAATCGTCGAGGATTACTCGACGCAGGTGCTCGATGACGGCTTTTTCCATGCCGACCCGCATGCGGGAAACATCATCCTCAAGGACGGCATTGTCTACTTTATCGACTTGGGCATGGTCGGACGCATGTCGAGTCACGATCGCCGTATCGTCAAGGACATGATTTTCGCCGTGGCCGAGGGTGACGTGCCCAAGCTCAAGGATTCGCTCATGCGCTTCGCCGTGACGCGTGGCGACTCGGCTGAGCTCGATCATTCGGCCTTTTTGTCCGATTTGGACTTTATCGTGGCTGACTTTGCAGGCCTTGACCTGAAGGATCTGGACATCGGCGAGTTTTTGACCTCGCTGTTAAACCTCGCGCGTAAGAATGACGTTGAGCTGCCGAGCGTGGTGACGATGTTCGCGCGCGGCATGGTGACGCTCGAGGGCTTGCTGACCGAGTATATGCCCAACGTCAACATGATCCAGATCATTCAGACGCATATCAAAAACGAAAAAAGCACCTATGCGCGTGTGCGCGATATGGGGCGCGATCTTGCCGCGAGCAGCTATCGCGCGGCGAAGGGCTCGCTCGAGGCGGCCGAGTATCTGGGCCTGGCTTCGCGCATGCTCACGCGCGGCCAGCTTAAGGTAAACACGCAGATCATGAGCAGCGATAAGGCGCTGCGACAGCTGGGCGGAATTATCGACCGCATGTCGATGGCAATTGTGATCGCTGGTCTGTTTATCGGTTCGTCGGTGGTGTACTACGCACGCATCGAGCCGGTTGTGTTTGGCATCCCAGTCATTGGCTTTATGGGCTACGTGAGCGCGCTGGTGCTGGCGCTTATGCTGGGCCGCAATATCTGGCTCAACAGTCACGGCGGCAAGCACTAGAGGCTTCGACCGTCACCGCATTTTCCTATCGCAAACAATAGCTTTTACCTTGGGCTTCGCCTGCGTGCGAGACCCTTTTGCGTGATACCATATTGACGGTAATAATCGATGGCCTAGATGGTGGTGCGGAGACGCACGAATGCGCGGTTTTCCTGCGCGTTTGGGAGAATCGGGGTGCAAGTCCCCGGCTGTACCAGTAACCGTAATTCCTCTTGGCTCGGGATGTTCGCGTCGCAGATCGGACGACGTGCCCGAGTCGTTAAGGTTAAGTCGGATCGCCTCCCATCTTGCATGCGGCTGCGGCGTATGCCGCCGGTGTGCATAGGGCTCTGGAGGGAAGGGGGACCCCGATGGGGAACTCGAGCGCAACATGCGCGATGACGTGGGGCAGCCTCAAGGCAACGCTCCGAGTATAGACAATGGGGGACAAATGGATATGTTTGAGGACGAGCGCGAGCGCGCCTCGTTGCATCGCCGTGGCGCGATTGCACGCGGTGTAGCCAAGCGCTGCCTGGTGGCATTCCTGGCCTTCGCGATGGCCTTTGGCACCACACCGGCTCAGCTGTGGGCCGAGGGCGCCGAGGGCATTGCCGAGGCTGTGGCTCAGGCTGCGACACCGAGTGAGGGCACGGGGGCTGCGGACGGTGCTGCCGACGGTGTCGTTTCTGAAACCGGCTCTAACGCGAGCGATGCGTCGGTTAACGATTGCGCTTCGGCGAATGCCGCAGATAGCAACGGCGTAGCGTCGGACGATTCTGCCGCGGTCGAGGCTCCTACTGCTTCGCCGGATTCATCCGAACAGAACGTCAAAAGTGTTGTAGCCGCTGAGGCTGAATCTCAGCCTACCGAAGCCGCAAGCCAAGAGGTCGCGGCCACGTGCTCCGTCGTCGGCACCGACGCCAAGGGCGCCCAGCAGACCTGGGCCGCCGCGCAGCAGATCGCTCTGAAGGAGGGCTCGACCGCGGCCGACCTCTCCGAGCAGCTCTTCAGGCAGGCCGGCCTCAAGGCCGACTACGACCCCAACGGCTCCTGGGGCTGGGCGCTCAACTTGATCACGTCGCCCTTCGACGCGGACCGCACGCTCGCCTACGACCCGGCGACCGGCGCGTACTGGCAGTTGTTCGTCAACGGCAGCGCCTCCGCGGTCGGCGCCGGCGGCTACACGCTCAAGGACGGCGACTCCGTCGTCTGGTGCTACTCGAAGTACGGTGACCCCGCGCCCGCCAATCAGATTTCCGTTAGCTGCACCGTTGTCGGCCAGGACGCCTCGGGCGCTCAGCAGACATGGGCGCAGCCCACGACAGCTTTGGTGGAAGAGGGCACGACCGCTGCTGATCTTTCCGAGCAGGCCTTTAAAAAGGCCGGCATTGGCGCCAAAACGGGGAAAGGCACGTACGGCTGGTATCTCGAGTCGCTGACTTCACCGTTCAACAAGACCGTGACGCTTTCGAGCGAGAAAGTTAACGAAAACACTTGGAAATTCTGGCAGTTCTTCGTTAACGGTCAGGCGGCCAATGTCGGCGCGGGCAATTACACACTCAAGGCCGGGGACAAGGTTACCTGGGTCTATGGCTTTGATGGAACCATGCCCGGCCAGGTTTCCGTTTCAATGGAGATCATCGGTAAGAAGGATGAGAAGGCGCAGCGCTGGACCGATCCTTCGACGCAGGTGTTTGTCGAGGGCACGACGATCAAGGACGCTTCCGCTGCCTACTTC
>URZR01000117.1 GCA_900552425.1 uncultured Collinsella sp.
CCTGACGCGGGACATCCTCGATCTTATCGAAAAGGCGGCTGTTGGCCTCGATCGTGCTCTCGGTAAGGTCGACGCAATGAGTGCCGTAGGAGAAGTGATCGTCGGGCTCGTTGAAGCCAATGTGACCGTTGTTGCCAATGCCCAAAAGCTGAAGATCCTGGTAGCCCGCAGCCGCAACCATGGCATCGTACTCGGCGCAAGTGGCATCAGCATCGGGATTGGAGCCATCGGGCACATGGGTGTTCTCGATATTGATATTCACGTGATTGAACAGGTTCTCGTTCATGAAATAACGGTAGCTCTGGGGGTCATCACCGTTGAGGCCGCGATACTCGTCCAGGTTATAGCTGCTCACCTGGGAGAAGTCAACGTCGCCCTTCTTGTACCACTCGACAAGCTGCTGGTACGCGCCAATGGGAGTAGAGCCGGTGGCCAGGCCAAGAACGCAATTAGGCTTGAGAATAATCTGCGCAGAGATGATATTGGCAACCTGGCGGCTCATATCCTCATAGTCGCGAACTCGAACGATCCTGATCATGCGTGACCCCTTTCTTTGACCGGCTTCCTATCGACTTTTAGCGACAATCAGCTGGTCAAGTTCGGTAACGTGGTCTCCCACATCACCTTTAATACTTGCAAACTCGACCGCGTTCCTGATGAGAACGGGGACCGTAATATCATAACCCTCGTTGACAATAGCCTGTCGATCGAATTCGATGAGCGTCTCACCAGCCGTAACCATATCACCGGGAGCCGCATGAACTTTAAAATGACGGCCCTCGAGGTTATACGTTTCCAAACCAACGTGTATAAGCACGTCCAAGCCATCTACGGTTCGGAATGCATGACCAGTAGGGAAAATCGCTTCGATTTTGACGGCGGTCGGAGCGACCACGCGATCACCTGTCGGCCTAATGGCAACACCTTGACCAAGGTATCCCGCGGCAAACGTCTCATCGTTCACCTCGGAAAGAGGGATGACATCTCCCTCAAGCGGCGCACGCAGCACAATGCTTCGCCCCGACAGGCCAAATGACTTGAATAGGCTACTGAACATTCTTCTCCCTCGATCACCCGTGCAGAGACCGTACTGGCAGATATATTTATGGTACATCATTGGGAACGTGCGAGATAGCATACGCCGATTATTTGATACCGTTCGCGTGATGGCTATTCCATTCCAAAGCCACCCATCTCCGCTTATGCGACACAAGCAGCTCAATAGCATCAAAAATAGAAAAAACGGGATCCACCGATAAATCGGTAGATCCCGTCCATACGTATCTTCCAATAAGGAAAGATTAGCGCTTGGAGAACTGCGGAGCGCGACGGGCCTTCTTCAGGCCGTACTTCTTGCGCTCGACCACGCGAGAATCGCGGGTGAGGAAACCAGCGCGCTTGAGGTCAGCACGGTAGTCGCCAGCGTTCAGAAGAGCGCGAGCGATGCCCAGGCGCAGAGCGCCGGACTGACCGGAGATGCCGCCGCCATCGCACAGAGCGATAACGTCGAACTGACCGGCGGTGTCGGTCACCTTGAAGGGAGCAAGGGCGTTCTCAACGAGCTGATGACGGCCGAAATACTGCTCGGCGTCACGCTTGTTGATGGTCACCTTGCCGGTGCCGGGGACGAGACGGACGCGGGCGACGGCGTTCTTACGACGGCCGGTACCCTGGTAGACAACGGTGTTCTCAGCCATCTTTAAGCCTCCAGCTCAATCTTCGTGGGGTTCTGGGCAGCATGCGGATGCTCGGCACCAGCGTAGACCTTAAGCTTGGTCATCTGGGCACGGCCGAGGGTGGTCTTGGGCAGCATACCGCGAACGGCGCGCTCGATGACCTTCTCCGGGTGCTTCTCCATAGCCTGGCGGAAGCTCTCAGCCTTGAGGCCGCCGTTGTAGCCGCTGTGGCGATAATAGGTCTTCGTGTCGGCCTTGTTACCGGTAAGCTGGACCTTATCGGCGTTGATGACGACAACGAAGTCGCCGCAGTCGCTGTTGGGCGTGAACTGGGGCTTGTTCTTACCGCGCAGGATCATTGCGATCTGGGTGGCAAGACGGCCCAGGACAGCACCATCGGCGTCGACGAGAACCCAGTTGCGCTGGACCTCGCCCTGCTTGGCGTAGTGAGTCGATTTCGAAATCACTTAGACTCCTCCATGTACAGTACGTGTTGTTACAGAGATTCACGGGGCTCTGCAAGTAACCCGTCCATATTACCCCGCCCGCCGTACGAGTCAACAGGTATTTTGGCTCCGACCAGAGTTTCTGCACATGTCATCCACGAGCCGTGATGTCGCAGCGTTAACGCTCGACAAACGCCTCGATATCTCCCAGCAAGCGCTTTGCCTCCTGGCGGCCCTGGATATACAGATCGAGAAGCTTTGCCGGATCGTGCTCGACATGGCCGACCTCGACCGGCTTTTGCGGAGCAATGACCAGCGCGCGGCCCTCGCGCTCATACTTCCACAGGTGCATGCGCTGGAGGTTATAGCGGTCGTGGCGCGTCTCGATAGCCTCGAGCAGATAGGGGTAGTCGACATAGCGGGCGCGCGCGGCAGGCATAAACTCGTAGGGCTTTTTCTCGTACGAGCGGTCCTGCGTGACAATGACAACCGCGCGATCGAAGCCCGCCTCCTCCAGCACGTGCTCGATGGGGACCGAATCGGCTACGCCGCCGTCGACGTATTTGTGCCCGTCAATCTCGACCGGCGGCGTCACCAGCGGCAGCGACGTCGAGGCACGCACGGCATCGAGGTCGAGCACGGCGCTTTTGACCGGCAGGTAGGCAGCGGTTCCAAACAGCATGTCCGTCGCGACGGCGTACATCTCGATAGGGCTGGCGTCGAACGTCTCGTTATCAAAGGGATCCAGGCGGTCCTGGATATCGTTGAAGATAAAGTCGTAACCCACGATGGAGCCCGTGGATGCGAAGGATGCGGCACCCATGTAGCGGTTGTCATTGCAGAAGGTCAGGTTGATGCGATTGACGCGACCGATCTGGTGCGACTTGTAGTTGACGCCGTTGAGCGCACCGGCCGAAACGCCGTACACCGCCGGAATTTCGACACCGGCCTCCATGAGAACGTCGAGCACGCCGGCGGTAAACTGCCCACGAAAACTGCCACCCTCCAAGACGAGCGCGACCTTGCCGGCGTTCTTTGCCTTATCTTCTGCAGTCATATTGACCTCCTGCGATTGCGTTTTGGCTTTCTTCTACCCAGTTTTGGGATGGAGGGCGCATGGGTTTTGGAGTTGAGGGGGCGGCTGGCGGAAAGCACGTCCCGTTCTGAGGGGCGATTCCGGGATGCGCTTTCCGCCTGGGTTGCCATGGGGAAAGCATGTCCCACTCTACGGCTCGATTCCGGGTCGCAGCTTCCACTTGAGGCGTCATCCGGAAAATGTATCCCATTCCGAGCTTAGATTCCGGGATGCGGTTTCCGCCTGGGCAGTCATTGGGAAAACGCGTCCCACTCTGCGTCACTGAGGCGTTTTCTTTACGCCCGCGCCCTGCATAGAGTTCGATTCTCCGCGGTACGGGGGATCCGTTGATGCTGGGCGAGGCCAGCTGAAATTCGATAAACATCGCATCTATATTGGGCTGAAGCTTTGCGCGAAGAATCCGCGTATTTGCTGCACCGGCTTCGGCCGGCTGCCGCCGCCCTCGCCCGCGGGCTACAAACGCTTCGCGTTTGCTTAACGCCCGCGCCCTGCACAGAGTTCGATTCTCCGCGGTACGGACTAGAAATAAAAAGACAGGTAGATACGAATATCTACCTGCCTGTTACTTATGGTGGAGGCGCGGAGAATCGAACTCCGGTCCACGAAAGCCCCCTGATTGGCATCTCCAAGCTCAGTCGCTGGTTTAGTCTCGGACGCCTTGCGCGCAGCGACACGCTCGCGACGTCCTAACCGGTTCGGTCTTAGCCCGCGCCATACCGATTACGTGCGCAGGAGCATTCCCCTAACATGACGTCGCGCCGGTGTCGGGGAAATCACCGGGTTGACGCGCCGCTATAAATTAAGCAGCGAGAGCCATAGGCTCAAAAGAAGAGTTGTTGTCAATTCAATTTGACGGTACCCCTGTTTAACGAGGCGAGGAGACCTCGGCTTGCTTCCTCTCTCAGAGCTATCGTGTCGAAACCAGTCGCCCCCGAATGTCGGGAAAGTCTGGATGGTATCGGGCCTGCAAACACCCGATAACCGTCGACTTTTCAAGGAACATACGGGGCGAGCCCCGCTTGTGGAGTGTTATCTTACCACGTTCTGAAAGCGGACAGCTGTTCTATGCACGAGCTGTGAAGACCCCAATGTGCGCCGCACTTCGCACTTTTGCCACCGAACGCGTCACGTATATTTTCGCCAAGCAAAATTGACCCGTCGAAAGGACCGTTATGGATACCAAGCAGCAACTCGTCGATGCCCTCGCAGGCCTGGGCTCAACCATTACCGAAGCTATGGATGTCATCGAGGGCTTTGTCCCCTGCGGACATCCCGCCCTCACGGTATCGAACGCACTCGTCGCGCTGGACGCTGCCGATGATGCAGCTCTTGCCCAGCAGCTTGAGACCGTCGAGGGCTTTATCGACCACGTGAGTGAGAACCGCGGCGTGGCCGCCTACCGCGGTATCGAGGTCGAGCTCGCGGGTCCCAAGGCCGATCTGTTCGCAGCAATCCGCGAGGTAGGCGCCCTTATGCAGACCGCAGGCGTCAAGAACACCCAGGTCAACGAGTGGGTCTACCGCAGTCTGGCAGCACTCGACAGCTCCAACGAAAAGGCAGCCGAGCAGCTCGCAGAAAGTCCCACCATCAAGGCCGAGCTTTTGTAAATAGCAGACGCGGGTCCCTTGGCGCATCGTCGTCCAAGGGGCCCGCGAACAGCTCGCGTCAACCGATAGCCGTGCCGCCGCGTTTGGCCAAAGCAAGAATCGGCATCATTTGACGAGGTGTCTTTGCTGCAAGATCGGCATGTTCGAGCAGCTTGCGATCGTTAGTTACCAAGTAATCGACCTGCGCGCGCTTGCACGCGGCGAGCACCAAGTTGTCTTCGTAATCGCGATGGAGCGCTAAGTATTTGTCGGCCAGCCAAAGGTCCGACGCATCTGCACCCACGGCCGTGGCGTTTTCGGTCATGTTCCGAACAAACGCCAACGCCGCATCGCCAATCGCGCGGGCAGATGCCTCATCGAGCGCTCCCCCGCTGGCAAGAACGCTATGCTTCAGTTCGTGCTGTACAACATACAGTACGTCCTTGGCGATATGCACCGGAAAGAACAGCAATGCCCCCGCCTCCGTCGCCTGCCCAATAAACGCGCGTGCGGCAAGCGACTCGGCATGGTCGGCGCAAAACGAATCAACCCATACGTTGGCATCCACCATTATTTTGAGGGGAGCCCCGCTCACAGGATCATCCCCTTTTGGCGATAGTGCTCGTCCATGGCTTCGGAATAGATTGTTTCCCAACCGCGATCGTCGGATACGGGCGACGTAGCGATGCCCAGGTCCGCGTAAAGCTGATCTGCCGCCGCCCATGATGCGGCGAACGGAGTATCGGGCGCGACGGTCTGCCGCCGGTCGTCGACGGCCGCAAGCACTTCCTCGCACTGCCCGCCACCCTGCGCGACCTTGGCCACCACCTTTTTGATGAGCTCGGGCAGTGACCCGCCCGAAAGCCGCAGCGCTTCCTCGGCGCGCTCTTTAACCGAGCGATCTACGCGAACATTCACCTGCGCCATGCTGCCAACGGTAGCCATCTCAACCTCACCTTCAGCATTGCTAGCTCTGCTAGCACGAGCATATATCCGAGCTAACATCTCGTCAAACAAAAGAAGGCCTGCACCCTGGCGGCTGCGGTGTCGTCAGGGTGCAGGCCATTTACTCAATCGAAAACGCTAACGCAGGTAAGCCTTCGCGTTGCTCAGGCTGTAGGCAATCGTCGAGCCGTGGTGCAGCAGTG
>URZR01000118.1 GCA_900552425.1 uncultured Collinsella sp.
GCTTGACTTTGCGTGGGAGACGTTTCGCGACGAGGACCCGCTCACGCGCGGCTGCGAGCTTGCCGTGGAGGAGGTCCATCCACAAAGCGAGTGTCTGGACTGCGGCGAGGTTTTCGACCACGATCGCTTCCACTGTCGCTGTCCTCAGTGTGGTGGTGCCAACGTGCGCCTACTGCACGGCCGCGAGCTCGATATCGCAAGTATCGAAATCGAAACCCCCGACGATTAGCCCGCTAGCCATCTGGTGATGGGGTATAAAGGGGCCAAAGTAAGGAGCGCTAAGTATGGCCGAGAAAACGATTGATATTGCATCGCCGATTCTGTCGCGCAACGAGCGCCTGGCAGATCAGCTGCGTCAGCGATTTAATGAGACAAACACCTACGTGATCAATGTGCTGTCGAGCCCCGGCTCGGGCAAGACCACCACGATTCTGGGCACCAACGAGCGCCTGCGTGACAAAGCCGGCCTGCGCTGTGCTGTCATCGAGGGCGATATCGCCTCGGATGTCGACGCCATCACCATGAAGGAAGCCGGCATGCCCGCCATCCAGATCAACACGGGCGGTCTGTGCCACCTCGAGGGCAACATGATCATGGAGGCCGTCGATGCCTTCGACCAGGCCGTCGGTCTGGAGAACATCGACGTCATCTTTATCGAAAACGTGGGCAACCTGGTCTGCCCGGTCGACTTTGACCTGGGCGAGAACCTGTCCATCATGATTCTCTCGGTGCCCGAGGGCGACGACAAGCCCATCAAGTACCCGGGCATCTTCCAACACGCCGGCGCGCAGCTGCTCAACAAGGTCGACGTGGCTCCGGCTTTCGATTTTGACATGGATAGGTATACTAAGACACTCGATGACCTCAATCCGCAGGCGCCGCGGTTTGCCGTGAGCGCGCGCAAGGGCGAGGGCATGGATGCCTGGTGCGATTGGCTCATCGGGCAGATTGAGCAAGCAAGGGCGTAAGTCGGCCGCCATACGGGCGGGCGTAGCCGCAGAGACACGAGATAGGAGCCTCTTTTGAAGCTCATCATCGCAGAGAAAAACGACGCCGCGCGTCAGATTGCCGAGCGTCTGTCCACGGGCAAACCCAAAAAGGACAAGGTGTACAACACCGCCATCTACCGTTTTGAGTGGAAGGGCGAGGAGTGCGTGACCATCGGCCTTGCCGGTCACATCCTTGCGCCCGATTTTTGCGACAGCGTGCTGTTCGATAAAAAGCTGGGCTGGTATTCGGTTACCGAGGACGGCGAGATGCTGCCGGCCGATATGCCCGATGGCCTGGCCCGCCCGCCGTACGACACCAAGCGCAAGCCGTTCCTTGCCGATGGTATCTCCATCAAGGGCTGGAAGCTCGAGAGCCTGCCTTACCTCACCTGGGCGCCCGTCATTAAGCTGCCGGCCGAAAAGGAGCTCATCCGCTCGCTCAAGAACCTTGCCAAGAAGTCCGACAGCGTCATTATCGCCACGGACTTCGACCGCGAGGGCGAACTGATCGGTTCGGACGCCCTCAACAAGGTGCGCGAGGTTGCGCCCGACTTGCCGGTCGCCCGCGCCCAGTATTCTTCGTTTACCAAGGCCGAGATTACGCAGGCCTTCGATAATCTTGTCTCGCTCGACCAGAATCTGGCCGACGCCGGCGAGAGCCGCCAGCACATCGACCTCATTTGGGGCGCGGTGCTCACGCGCTACCTGACGCTCGCCAAGTTTGGCGGCTTTGGCAACGTGCGCTCCGCCGGCCGCGTGCAGACTCCGACGCTCGCCCTGGTGGTCGAGCGCGAACGCGAACGCATGGCGTTTGTGCCCGAGGACTATTGGCAGATTCGCGGCATGGGTGCCGCTCAGGGTGCTGCCGAGGATGACCGCTTTAAGATTGCGCACAAGACGACACGTTTTACCGACAAAGATGCTGCCGAGACGGCGTACGGCCACGTCGACGGCGCTACGACGGCAACCGTCGCCGCGGTGACCAAGCGCTCCCGCAAGCAGCAGCCGCCCACGCCGTTTGCGACGACCTCGCTGCAGGCTGCCGCCGCGGCCGAGGGCATCTCACCTGCACGTACCATGCGCATCGCCGAGTCCCTCTACATGGCGGGCCTCATCAGCTACCCGCGTGTCGACAACACCGTGTATCCCGCGACGCTCGATTTGGGCGCCGTGGTGAGTGACCTGGCAAAGATCAACCCGGCGCTGGCGCCCGTGTGCAAAAAGGTACTCGCTGGTCCCATGAAGCCCACGCGCGGTAAAGTCGAGACCACCGACCACCCGCCTATCTACCCCACGGGCGAGGGCGATCCGTCCACGCTCGACGGCGGCCAGCGCAAGCTCTACGACCTCATCGCCCGTCGCTTCCTGGCGACGCTTATGGGTCCCGCGACCATCGAGAACACCAAGCTCGAGCTCGACGTGAACGGTGAGCCGTTCGTGGCTTCGGGCGATGTGCTCGTGACTCCGGGCTTCCGCGAGGCGTATCCGTATGGACTTAAGCGCGACGAGCAGATGCCGCCGCTGATGCAGGGCGATACGGTCGACGTTTTCGACATTAAACTCGAGGCCAAGCAGACCGAGCCGCCCGCGCGCTACAGCCAGGGCAAGCTCGTGCAGGAGATGGAAAAGCGCGGCCTGGGTACCAAGTCCACGCGTGCGAGCATCATCGAGCGCCTGTATGCCGTGCGCTATCTCAAAAATGATCCCGTTGAGCCGAGCCAGCTGGGCATCGCCATCATCGATGCGCTGACGCAATTTGCCCCGCGCATCACGAGCCCCGATATGACCAGCGAGCTCGACGGCGACATGACTCGCGTCGAGCGCGGCGAGGACACCGAAGAGCATGTCGTGACGCACTCGCGTGCGCTGCTGGCCGGCGTGCTCGACGAGCTGCTCAAGCATACGCAGGAGCTCGGCGACGCCATCAGCGACGCCGTCACGGCCGATGCGCGCGTGGGCGCCTGCCCCAAGTGCGGCAAGGACCTGGTTATGAAGACGAGCGCCAAGACCCGCGGCAGCTTCATTGGCTGCATGGGCTGGCCCGACTGCGACGTGACCTATCCGGTGCCGAGCGGCGTCAAGGTGAGCCCGCTCGAGGGCGAGGCCGCCGTGTGCCCCGAGTGCGGTGCGCCGCGCATCAAGTGTCAGCCGTTCCGCCAGAAGGCTTTCGAGATCTGCGTGAACCCGAGGTGCCCCACCAACTACGAGCCTGACCTTAAGGTGGGCGAGTGCAAGGTGTGCGCCGAGGCCGGACGCCATGGCGACCTGATCGCGCACAAGAGCGAGAAGAGCGGCAAGCGCTTTATCCGCTGCACCAACTACGATGACTGTGGCGTGAGCTATCCTCTACCGGCGCGCGGTAAGCTCGAGGCGACGGGTGAGACCTGCCCCGAGTGCGGCGCTCCCATCGTGGTGGTCAACACGGCGCGCGGCCCGTGGCGCATCTGCGTGAACATGGACTGCCCGACCAAGGAGAAGAAGCCCGCCCGCGGCCGCAAGACCGCGACTAAGGCGAGCTCGGCAAAGAAGACGACGGCGGCCAAGAAGACCACGGCTAAGAAAGCCACTGCCGCCAAGAAGACGACCGCGAAGAAGTCGACTGCCAAGAAAACAACCGCCGACAAGTAACGGCGCAGTCGAAACATTGCCCAAAAAACGAGCGAGGACCCCGCGATCCTCGCTCGTTTTTTTGACCGGCAGTTAGGGACGTTCTTTTTCTGCCGGCAGTTTAGGAACGTCCCTAACTGCCGGCTCGGGAACGACAAAGCGTTAGTTCACTTCGACGGGTTTGGCGCCGGGATAGCGCTCCTCAAAGTCTAGGCGGTACTTATTGTCATTGGTGCCCGCCACGTTGTCGCGCGACAGCGGCGCCACGATCTCATTCTTGTGGTCCGCAGGCTTGGCGTATTTCAGGCTGATCTCCCAGGCATCACAGATTGCGTCAATGCGGTGATCCAGGTCGTCGTACAGGGCGATGATGTCCTTCCAGGAGCTGTAGTTTTTGGAGCTCGTCGGGACGTCCAGGTCCTCGACGATGTCGTAATACTGCTCGATGGTGTCCTCCGTGCGCTCGGCGACGTCGGCGAGATTTTGACGGGTGGTTCGATCCTCTTCCAGATAGTTGCCGTTGAAGTTCTGCGCGCAGCCACGGACGTAGTTGTCGAGGTCTTCGAGCAGGTCGTAGTACTCGCTCAGGCGACGGTAGAGGTTTTGCTCGGAGAGGGTCGCTTCGCCGCCATCCTCGTCGTCATCGTCATCATCGTCGTACAGGCTGTTGGGATCGCCGAGAGGCTTTAGGTCATCGTCGTCGACGTCATGGTGCAGCTTAGCTACCTCGGCAGTCGTCTGCGTGGCGGCGTTGTCGAAAGGCTTGATCACAAAGAAAACGACCAGGGCGATGATGATCGCCACCAGCACAACGATAACAGCGATAAGCGGCCCGGTGCCGCTCTTTTTGGGAGCGGGGGTCTGTGGCGAAGCGGGCGCGTATGCGGGAGCCGGCTGCTGTTGGGGCGAGCCGCTCGCGACGGGTATGCGCTGCGTGGTCTCGACGGTCGCGGGGCCTGCGGCGGGGTCGGGGCTATAGGCGAGGGGGTCGTCCGCCTTGGCTTGCGGCGTATCAAGGGAGCCGGTCTGCTCAAAAGCGGGCTGGCTATCGCTCGCGGCTGTTTGCTCAACGGGTGCACCGCACGAGGTGCAGAACTTGGCATCATCTGCAAGAAGCTTGCCGCACGAGGCACAATACCGAGACATTGCCACTCCTTTCGCCACATTTCAATGCAATACGACGATTATACCCAGCATCCAAAATTCCCCATCATAAGTTGCGGTGAAATAGGGACTGTTTGGCGGTCTCAGAGCTTCAATCAGCCCCTATTTCACCGCAACTTTGGAAAGGCGCCTTTAGCCATTGGGGACGCGCCGAGCACTGGGGTATCATGGCCTAGTTGATATATCTGCATTTACGCGCCTTGTAGGAAGGGGCTGCGCCCATGGCTTTTGAGCCTGCTCAACATAGCTTTATCACGCTCGAGGGCGTCGACGGTGCCGGCAAGTCCACGCAGGCGCGTCTGCTTGCCCGTGCGCTCGACCTCGCTGGCTATCAGGTCGTAACTCTGCGCGAGCCGGGTGGCACTGCCATCAGCGAAAAGATTCGCGCCCTGCTGCTCGACCCCGCCAACACGGCGATGGGAGACACCTGCGAGTTGCTGCTCTACGAGGCGGCGCGCGCCCAGTTGGTGCACGAGGTCATAGCCCCCGCCCTTGCGGCCGGCAAGGTGGTCCTGTGCGATCGCTTCTACGATTCCACGACCTGCTACCAGGCATTTGCCGACGGCCTCGATCGCCAGATGGTGCGCGACGCCAACAACCTGGCCGTCGCGGGAACGCACCCGGCGCTCACACTCGTCTACCACATCACGCCCGAGCAGGCGGCGCTGCGCATGGCGGCCCGCGGTGCGACCGATCGCATGGAGGCCAAGGGCATGGCCTTCCAGGAGCGTGTCTATCAGGGATTTTGTGCCATTGCCGCCGAGGAGCCAGACCGCGTAAAGCTCATCGACGCGACCGCGTCCATCGAAGACGTCTTCGCGCAGACGGTCGAGCAGGTTCGCGCGTACGGTCTCGACATTCCGCGGGAAGCCGTCGCCGCCGCGCTTGCCAAGGAGGCCGAGTAACATGGCCCCCGCTCAGGCAAGCCTGCTGGCCAAGCTCGACACCCAAGAGCGCGTGCGCGACTTTTTGACCAATGCCGTCGCTAGCGGTCGTGCATCGCACGCCTACCTGTTTTTGGGCGCGGCCGGCGCGGGCAAGCTCGACGCCGCGTGGGCGCTCGCCCAAGCCTTCCTGTGCGAGCAGGACGGCTGCGGCGCATGCGACAGCTGCGTGCGCGTTGCTCGGCATACGCATCCCGACGTGCACTATCACACT
>URZR01000119.1 GCA_900552425.1 uncultured Collinsella sp.
TGCACGTGAGCGGGCCAAACGCCGCGTTCGTCGCATCGATACCCAGGCCGCGGCCATAGGCATCCGCATGCACAAAGGCCAGGAACTTGACGAATTCGTGCTCGGCAGGCGTCAGCAGGCGCTCATCGCGTGCACCAAACGCGTCTTCGGCCTCGCGCAGATACGCCACGATGAGGCCGACGGCGTTGATGGTGCCCTCAGGCATCGAAGCGTGGCCGCCAATACCGTGGGCGAAAATCTGCGCATGCCCGTTATCAAGCGCCGTGATCTCCAGGCGGTCGGCGTTCTCAACGGGCGCCGGCAGCTCATCGGCGGCAATCGCGAGCTCGCAGATGGACTGCGACGGAATAGCGTTGCTCGCCTCGGCACCGCTCCAGGACACAATGCGCCCGCCGTCGATCTTGGAGCTCACAAACGTCGCCCCAAACTGGCCCTTCTCGGCATTGCAGACCGGGAACTCGGCATCGGGCGTAAACAAAAAGTCGGGGTCTGCGTGGTTCTCCAGATAATGGTGAACGTCGGACATGCCCACTTCCTCATCGCAGCCCAGCAGCGCGCGGAAAGTGTAGCGCGGGGTAATGCCGTGCTTGAGCAGATAGGCGCCGGCGTAGAGCGACAGCACGGCAGGACCCTTGTCGTCGATAACGCCGCGGCCGAGCAGCCAGCCCTCGCGACGCTCCATCGCAAACGGGTCGGTGTTCCAGCCGGGGCCGGCGGGCACCACGTCCACATGGCAAATGGTCGCGAGCTGCTTGTCGCCGCGGCCAGGGATATCGGCAATGCCCACATAGCCCTCGTCGTCGCTCGTCTGGTAGCCGAGCTTTTGCGCAATGCCGAGCGCGCAATCGAGCGCATCACGGACCGGGCGGCCAAACGGCGCGCCGGGCTCCGCATCGGCAGAAACTGCCACGGACGGATAACTCACCAGCTGCTCGATATCGGCGACGACATCCTCCCAGACCTCGTCGACATACTCGGCGACGCTCTGCTCCACCTGATTCATGGACGACCTCCTTACCAATGAGCGGCAAGCGTACCCGCCCCTCACATTTAGTTCCTAGATAGAGAAAAGTTTAGCAAGCTCAGCCACCGAGTGCACCACCGCATCGGCGCCCGCGGCCTCATGCTCACCCGGCGCCGCCGCGCCCGAATAGATGCCGATGCACGGCACGCCCATCGCGTGCGCGCCCTCGACGTCGTTAAAGCGATCGCCGATCATCACGGCCTCGTCCGCGGCCGCACCCAAGGCCGTCAACGCGTCGCGAACCGAATCGGCCTTGGTCTCGCGCCCCTGCGGAGGATTCATGCCAACCACGGCTTCGAACTGAGAAAGACCCAGCTCATGCACCATGTCAATGCACTTTGCCTCCATACGCGATGTCGCGACGGCCATGCGATGACCCTGCGCCGCCAAGCCATCGAGCAGCTCGGGGATTCCGTCGAACACGGGATACTCCTCCGGACCCAGCTCGTCAAAATAGGCACGGTACTCGTCGGCCACCACGAGCGACTCCTCGCGCGTAAAGTCGTAAAAGTCGTGGAAGCTCTTCCACAGGGGCGGCCCGATCATGCGGCGCAGGTCACCCATCTGCGCCTCCGAAAACCCGCGCGCGGCCAACGTTTTGCGTGTCGAGGTCATCACCGCCCGGCCCGTATCTGCCACCGTGCCGTCAAAATCGAACAGCACGACCGGCCGCCTGCATATCTCCAACGCCTCCATCGGCATTCCTCTTCCCCAGTTGACGATTTCCACACCGACACTTCAAACTGTTGACTATTCAACAATTGAACCTAGCAATGTAGAGCAACTCCACTATACTTGTCGCACTTTGCTCTCAATCGGCGGCGCCGTGGCGCCCCATCGAAAGGTGCAATTATGTCTTTTGCCATCATAACCGACTCCACGTCGGACATCTCCCCCGCTCGTGCTCAAGAGCTCGGCATTTACGTGATTCCGCTGCATGTGATTATCGAGGGCGAGGACCTGCTCGACCAGGTGCAGATTACTGCCGAGGAATACGTCGCGCGCATGGCCGGCTCTGAGCAGCTGCCGCACACCTCGCAGCCGAGCGCCGGCGAGTTCAAGGCGCTCTTTGACCGCGTGCGCGCCGACGGCCATGATAGCGCCATCTTTATCTCGCTATGCAGCGAGTGGTCTGCCTGCTATGCCAACGCCAGCCTGACGGCCGAGACCCACGAGCTCGACGTGCGCTGCATCGATTCGCGCACCGGCTCGGGCGCCGAGGGCTTGCTGGTGGAGTACGCGCTGGCCATGCGCGAGGACGGCCGCAGCTTGGACGAGACCGAGGCGCAGATCCGCGCGACGCTGCCCGACGCCCACCTGCTGCTGATTCCCCGCACGCTCGAGAACCTAGTCAAAAACGGCCGCGCCCCCAAGCTCGCCGGCCAGCTGACGCAGATGCTCAACATTCGCCTGGCCGTTTCGCCGGAGTGGCAGTCGGGCGAGATCAAGGCCATCAAAAAGGGCCGCGGCGCCAAGCGCATCGTTGCCAACACCATGGCAGACTGCCTCACGTTTTTGGACGAGCACCCGGGCTCCAGCGTGCGCGTACTCACGACCGGCGCCGCTGAGGAGCAAAAGCTCGTCAGCCAAGCGCTCGCAGGCCGGGACTACGTGGACGCCGGCACCGGCCCCATCGGCTGCACCATCGCCACCCATGTAGGCGTCGACGCCATCGCCATCAGCTACTGCCCTCGTTACCAGCCCATCCACTAGGGGCACCTTTACCACTTGCGGTGGAATAGGAACTGTTTTTGGCTTATCAGCCGCAAATCAATCCCTATTCCACCGCAACTTAGAAATCGGCGATCAGCCCAGCGGACCCTGAAACAGTTCCTGATGAGTGCCCATTCTCACCAGCCTAATCACTGGGTTAGTCTTATGGGGAAGATAAAGAACGACCACATCGACCAAGCCATCGGATAGATGGAAATCGATGTGGCCGTTGTAGTTTCCGCCCGGGTTTGAGAGCTCGTGGGCGCCATACTCCGCCGGAAGTGACCCATGAGCCACAAGCTCTGCAACCGCCGCTTTAAACTCACTTTTTAGCTGCGGATGCATGCGCATCGTTCGTTTGTAGTCCACCTTAAATTGAGCCTCGACTTTAATCTCGAACATCGCTATTCCTCATCGAGGAATGACATAAGCTCATCAGCGTTATTGAATGACAGGCTATCGTCCGGCAAAATCCCCAGCTCATGAGCCTCGGCGATCACCATGGCGCGCCTCGTCACCTCGTTGGGCACCTCCGCCCTTCCTACAATCTCAAAAGGAATCTTTCGCTGATTTACCAGCTGCCGAACAGCAAGATTGAGATAGGAATTGAGGCTGAGGCCGACCGAATCCAAGAACTCAGTCGCCTGCTCCTTGAGCCCCTCTTCGATTCGAACCGTCGTAGGCTTAACTGTTGCTGTAGACATTTGCGACCTCCTCGCCTTCGTCTTTTACACCAGTATACCCAATACGCATGGCAATCTGATGTTAGATAACATCAGATTGCCATGCGTATTCATGTCGCGTGGGCACGATTGATCTACATCAGCCCGCTGAGCGCAATGTCAACGGCCTCGTTGAGGTCGTCGGTAATGTGTACCAGATCCGGATCGAGCGGGCTAATCATACCGGTGCTCATCACCGGGCCGTTGAGCCAGTCGAATAGGCCCTGCCAGTACTCGGTGCCCAACAAAACGAGTGGCATGCGCTTGACCTTGTGCGTCTGCACCAGCGTGAGAACCTCGAACATCTCGTCGAGCGTGCCAAAGCCGCCGGGAAATACGATGGCGCCCGAGCTGTACTTAACGAACATGGTTTTGCGCACAAAGAAGTAGCGGAAGTCCATGCCGAGGTTCACGTATTTATTGAGCCCCTGCTCGTGCGGCAATTCAATGCCTAGGCCAACTGACTTGCCGTTGACACTCGCCGCTCCCCTGTTGGCCGCTTCCATGATGCCGGGGCCGCCACCGGTGATGACCGCCACGCCACGTTGCGCGATCTTGCGCCCGACGGTACGCGCCGCCTTGTAGAGCGGATCGGTCTTGGGCGTGCGGGCGCTACCGAAGATGGTCACCGCAGGTCCAAGCTCGGCAAGCGCGCCAAAACCATCGACAAACTCTGCCTGAATGCGCAGCACGCGCCACGGGTCGGCATGCAGCCAGTCGGTCGAGTCCTCGGGCGCCAGCAGGTTGGCGTAGGTGTTGTCCTTAGGAATCATGGGGCCGCGCATGACCACGGGGCCGCGGCGGTACGTCTCGTCGTAGGCAGGCTCGCCCTCGACGTTCTCATTCTTAATCATGGGTACTCCTATCGAGAAAAAGAAAAACGGGCGGGGTCGACGCTGTGCGCCAAACACCCGCCCGAACATCAACTATTCGGCATGGTACCCACGATGCATCAAGTGCTTGCAAGCTATCGGTCATCGGTCGCGCAAGCGGTGTTAGCAAACGTGATGACCGGCCGGCGCTCGCCCCTTGCCGTTGCCCGCGCTCTGCAAGCGCCCGTGCTGCTCTTAGTAATCCACCGCCGCAGGGCTGTTCATCCAGTCGCTCACGAACGCGCCGTAGCGGCCCTCGATAATGGCCTGGCGGGCCCGCTGCATAAGGTTGAGCAGGTAGTAGATGTTGTGCATCGAAAGCAGAATGCCGCCGAGCATCTCCTTCTGCGTGACTATGTGACGGATGAGCGCACGGCTGTAACCGCCCGTGCACACCGGGCAGGTGCAGGTGGGATCGATGGGACCGTCGTCGTGCGCAAAGCGAGCGTTGCGGAAGTTGAGGCGACCCTCGCTGGAGAATGCCGTGCCCATACGGCCGGTGCGCGTCGGCAGCACGCAGTCAAACATGTCGATGCCCACGCCAACGCCGCGCACGAGCGTGGTCGGGTTGCCGACACCCATCAGGTAGCGCGGCTTATGCTCAGGCGCATGCGGCAGAACAACATCGAGAATATGGTACATGACCTCGGTGCTTTCACCGACGGCAAGACCGCCGATGGCATAACCCGGCAGATCCAGCTCCGCAATTGCCTGCATATGCTCGATACGCAGGTCGTCATAAGTGCCGCCCTGATTGATACCGAACAGCAGCTGGTGCGGGTTTACCGTATCCGGAAGCGTGTTCAGACGGTCAAGCTCGGTTTTACAGCGTTTGAGCCAGCGCGTGGTACGGTCAATGGAGTTCTTAACATACTCACGCGGCGAGGGGTTCTCGATACACTCGTCGAACGCCATCGCAATGTCCGAGCCGAGGTTGGACTGGATGCGCATGCTCTCCTCCGGTCCCATGAAAATCTTACGGCCGTCAACATGCGAGTGGAAGGTTACGCCTTCCTCCTTGATCTTGCGCAGGGTCGCCAGCGAAAACACCTGAAAGCCGCCGGAGTCGGTCAGCATCGGACCGTCCCAGCGCATGAATTTGTGCAGACCGCCCATCTGCTTGACGATCTGGTCGCCCGGACGGACGTGCAGATGATAGGTGTTGGACAGCTCAATCTGGCAGCCAAGCTCCTTGAGATCGAACGCGTCAACCGCACCCTTGATGGCACCCGCTGTGCCGACATTCTGGAATACCGGCGTCTGTACCACGCCATGTGCCGTGCAGAACTCGCCGCGACGGGCGCGGCCCTCGGTTTTGATTAGGTTAAATTTTCCAATTTCCATAATTCCCTCTTATCCTGTTTTTATTAGTACAAAAGCATCGAATCGCCGAACGAGAAGAAACGATATTCTTCCTTAATGGCTTCCTGATACGCATTCATGACCATTTCTCGTGTCGCAAATGCCGAAATCAGCATCATCAGCGTGCTCTCCGGCAGATGGAAGTTGGTCACAAGATGATCGACTGCCTTGAATTTATAGCCCGGATAGATGAAAATATCCGTCCAGCCGGACTG
>URZR01000120.1 GCA_900552425.1 uncultured Collinsella sp.
GCCCAGCGGAAGAAGGTGTTCGATTTGCGGCGGTCCGTGTTCGCGAAGAGCAGCGTTACGACCTTGCAAACGCCCCAGCCCGCGGCGAAGCCCAAGCCAAGCGAGAGGACCAGACCGTAGAGGACCTTGACCCACTCGTTCATGTTGACGCCGTCCGCGCCTCCCAGGGCGATCGCCGCGCCGGTAAGGCCCGCGATGAGGCTGTGGCTCTCGCTGGTGGGGATACCGAAGATGCTGGCGCCCACCGAGTAGACGACGATCGAGAACAGGGCCGCGCACAGCGCGATAAGCGCGATCTGCGTGTTGGCTCCAAAATCGACCATGTTGGAGATGGTGGAAGCGACGCTGGCGTTGATGTGGGTCATGATGAAGACGCCCAGGAAGTTAAAGATGGCGCTCATGATGATCGCGGCCTTGGGCGGCAGGCAACGCGTGGTCACGCAGGTGGCGATCGCGTTGGGCGCGTCCGTCCAGCCGTTGACAAAGATTACGCCCAGCGTGAGGGCGACCGTCATTGCAAGTATTGGATTGGAAAAGACTTGCGAGATGAAATAGGAGAATGATACGTCCACTGAAACCACGTTCCTATCGTGCGGATGTCCCTCCGCACGCTACAAAGCACGTAATAGGATAACACCTTACACAATATTAACGAGGTCTTAATACGGTTATCGTTTGTAAGGACTCCGTAAGGGATTTTAAATCATCGAGCACCAAGCGGTTTGGCTAATCCCATCTAACGGCCCATGAGGCCACGGCGCGCTTAGTAGACGGCTGTCTGTATCTCGTTGGGATAGTTGGTGGCGAAAAGGCAAAGCGGGCCGATAAGCCGGGTTCTGTCGTGGGCGATCATTTATCTTGCCTGCACGTTACCGTGCAGTTCCACGCACGCTACCCGAACGCGGACCGGGCCGGCCCATAGCGTTCCTATTCGCGCTTGCTCCGGATGGGGCTTGCCAAGCCGCCGTGTTGCCACGACGCTGGTGGTCTCTTACACCACCGTTTCAGCTTTTCCCTTTACGCCTTGCAGCGCAGGTGGGAGTCTTCTTTTCTGCGGCGCTTTCCGTCGGATCACTCCGCCCGGCCGTTAGCCGGCATCCCGCCCTCTGGAGCCCGGACTTTCCTCACGCGTGCCGCAAGCAGCACATCGCGCGACCGTCTGGCCCACTCAGCAGTGCAAGAGTGTAGCACACCGTTGCCGCAGGCAATGGCACAACACAAGCGTTCGACACGATAAACCAAGAACCACGCCATGCAGTACAATAGGGTCGTCGATGGGCAACGTCGTCAGTCGAGACACGACCGCGCTCCGCACCCCTCCGTCTACTCGGTGCGTTCCCGCCTCCTCCCCGAGGCGGGATGTCGGCATTTTTCATGCATCGACAACCCAATAGCAAACAGACAACCCGGGCAGCATTGCGCACGGGCAGCATCGCGCGCCTCAGCAGCAAATGCAAAAAGGGACCCATCCATTGCGGACGGGTCCCTTAAAACAAGTGATCGTCAAACCGATTTACTCGGCGTCGGTCTCCTCGTCCTTCTTCTCGGAAGGCAGCGGGGTAACCTCGATCTCGACGCCCAGAGTCTCAGCAGCGGACTTCATGGACAGGGAGATACGACGACGGTCGAGGTCGATCTCCATGACCTTGACCTGAACCTTGTCGCCCACGTGGGTGACCTGAGAAGGCTGATCGACGTGCTTGTTGGCCATCTCGGAGATGTGCACCAGGCCCTCGATGCCCTCGCCCAGATCGACGAAAGCGCCGAACGGGACAAGCTTGGTCACAGTGCCCTCGACGATAGCGCCGACGGGGTACTTCTTGACCAGTGCGCGCCACGGATCCTCGGTGGTCTGCTTGAGACCCAGGGAGATGCGCTCGCGGTTGAGATCGACGTCGAGAACCTCGACCTCGACCTCCTGGCCGACCTTGACAACCTCGGAAGGATGGTTGACGTGGTTCCAGGAGAGCTCGGAGATGTGGATAAGGCCGTCGATACCGCCGAGGTCGACGAAAGCGCCGAAGTCGACGATGGAGGAAACGGTGCCCTGGAGACGCATACCAGACTTGAGCTTGGACAGGATCTCGGAGCGCTCGGCCTTACGGGACTCCTCGAGCACGACGCGACGGGAGAGGACGACGTTGTTGCGGTTGCGGTCCATCTCGATGACGCGGGCCTCGATGCGGGTGCCCATGTAGGAGGTGAGGTCCTTGACACGACGGAGGTCGACGAGGGAAGCAGGCAGGAAGCCACGCAGGCCGATGTCGAGGATCAGGCCGCCCTTGACAACCTCAATAACCTCGCCCTCGACGTTCTCGCCGGAGTTGAACTTCTCCTCGATGCGGTTCCAAGCACGCTCGTACTCGGCACGCTTCTTGGAGAGGACCAGACGGCCGTCCTTGTCCTCCTTCTGGAGAACCAGAGCCTCGATGGGATCACCGAGTGCAACGATGTCTGCAGGGTTAGCGTCCTTGCGGATGGACAGCTCGCGGACCGGGATAACGCCCTCGGACTTGAATCCGATGTCAACGAGCACCTCGTCATGCTCGATCTTAACGACAGTGCCGTTAACGAGATCGCCCTCATCAAAGTCGGTAATCGTACCGTCGATGAGGCTGTTCATCTCCTCCTCGTTGACATCGTCAAGAGAGAAAATGGACGAGTTCTGAATCTCACTCAAAGGTGGACCCCTTTCGAACTACGGGGCCCCGATTGCTAGGACCTACAGAAGGGTGCGACAAGCACACAACGTTTAGGAACACTCGGGAGCCGACAGATACTAATGTGACGCTTATGCAATCACGTTCGTATAGGTTACGGGGAAATGAGTTCGATTTCAAGCGTGAACTGCGATTTTTTACTCGTGTGGAGACTTTTTCGCAATCTTGTGAACGACTGTCTCCACAAGTTGACGATAAGCAGCTAGGCATACTGCTTTGGGGTAAAGTATCCCAGACATATGATTCTGGAACGATTTTTCGAGAAAGGTGCCCGCGTGCTCAAAGCAGTCGTTTTCGATATGGACGAGACGCTTCTTAGCATCAACCTCAATGCGTTCATCCTTCGCTATTTTAAGGATGTCTCATCGATGCTCGCGGATATCGGACGTCGCAGCCGCGGGGGCACGATGGCACGCCTCGGCACCATCCTGGTCGACCTCAACGCCAATCGCCGCAGCGGCACGGACAATCGCACCAATCTTGAGTTTTACCAAGAAGAGGTCGAGCGCCGATGCGGGATCCGCCTCTCCGATCCCATCATCTACGAGGCGTTTACCTACTATGACCGCGAAGTTCTTCCGTACAAGAACGACGATGTCATTAACGCCCACGCCATGCCGGGCGCGCACGCCGCGCTCCAGGCCGTACAGGACGCTGGACTGCGTTGCGCGCTCTTTACCAACCCCAGCTTTCCCCAGGGAGCCATCGGGGCGACCTGGCCGACGCCCCCTTTGAGCTCGTCACGCACATGGGAAACACCACCCGCTGCAAGCCCGATGCCACATATTATCTAGAGCAGCTGCAGGTCATGGGGCTCGAGCCACATGAGGTCCTCATGGTGGGCAACGACCCCAAGCGCGATTTCCCCAGCCCCGACTGCGGCATTCAAACCGCCTATGTAGGCCAAGGAAAGCCCGGCCGAGCCACCTGGCACGGAACCATGGAAGACTTCGCCCGCGACTTTAACGCCGTAGTAGAAGCCTTCTACGAACACCAAGTAGCCGACGAGCTGTCCTAGCACACTTGGGTTTTGCCGATCATGATGTTGAGGATCTCGACGTCGGTATCCTTCATGCCAACGCGGCCCACATAGCCCATGCTGGCGATCGTCTCTTCCACCGTATCCTGAATCAGGCCCTCGCCGGCACGGAAGCCGCGGCCCTGCATGGCCATATCGTGGCCCAGAATTGCCGCATCAACGGCAGCGGAAATCTTAGCGGCGCAGCTTGCCTTGGCGCCATCGCACACGATGCCGCCCACGTTACCGAGCGTATTGGAGACCGTCGCACCGATCTGCTCGCGTGTGCCACCGCACAGCCAGGTAATCGCAGCACCGGCACCGCACGCAGCGCAAATAGCACCGCAAAACGCCGAGAGCGCACCAATATAGCTCTTAATGTGCACGGCAATAAGGTCGGACAGTATCACGGCACGCACCAAGCGATCGTGGTCGCAGCGCAGGTAGTCGGCATATTCCATAACGGGCAACGCACAGGTAATACCCTGGTTGCCCGAGCCGCACACAATGGCGACTGGCAGCGCACAGCCGTTCATACGGGCGTCAGACCCGGCGGCCGCACGCGCACGCGCACGACAGGCAACGTCGTCGGCGCGAGCGCCCAGCAGCGTACGGCCCACCTCGGCACCCCAAGAGTGCGCCAGGCCCTCGGCACTAATAGCGCCGTTCAGCTCAATCTGACGCTCAACGGCAGCGCGGGCGCCCTCGATGTCGCCGTCCTCGATAAAGTCAATGATGGACTCAATCGACATGGGCGTATCGGCGTTATCGGCGGCACGCTCGGCCACGACGCGCTCGGCGCAGGCAGCGCACTCCCCCGCCGACTTGCCGCACACCGGAATGCCATCGAGCGTATGGCACGTAACATTGGTGTGATGGTCGGTGATCTCGACGACCGCAGTATGACCTCCGGCCGTGGCAGTCACCTTAATGTAGAGGTTGGGCACACCCTCGACAAGCGACACGTCGCAGTAGTCGGCATCGGAGAGCAGCTCGGTCACGCGAGCGCGGTCTTCATCGCCAACACTCTCGAGCACCTCGAGCGCGCTCTTGGCGTCACCGCCCACGGCACCCAGCACGGCCGCGGCCTCAATACCGTGCATACCGCCCGAGTTGGGCACGGTCACGCTCTTAACGTTCTTAATGATGTTGCCCGAGCAGGCAACATCCATGTGTTCGGGCTCGCAACCGAGCGTCTGGCTCGCCAGCGCCGCCGCATAGGCAACGGCAATGGGCTCGGTGCAGCCGAGCGCACAGACAAGCTCGCGGTTCAAAACATCGCAAAACGCGGTATCACGAATGGAATCGGTAGGCATAGCCATCTCCTACATGTATAGCGGGTTGCTCTCGCAAGTATCAACTTCTCCATTTGATAACAAGGCACCAAAAACCGCAAGTCGAGTTCCGGCAGACGGCCGCCAGAAGCAAATTGGCGGCATTTTTCGTGATGAGCTGATGTTCGCGTCCGCTAAAGCGTTTGACCAAAAAACGCCCGAGCGTTTAGGCAAAAGACGCGCTATCATGCAGTCGAACGCGGTAAAACCTTTAGCAATTCCGCCGCACGGACCAGAGAGGAACCACTCATGAAGATCGGTATCGGCAACGACCACGCCGCCGTCGAGCTCAAGAACATCATTTCCGAGCACCTGAAGGAGCGCGGCTGCGAGGTCGTGAACTTTGGCACCGACACCTCCGAGAGCTTCGACTACCCTATCGCCGGCTACAAGGTGGGCAAAGCCGTAGCCAACGGCGACGTCGATCTGGGCATCCTGATCTGCGGCACCGGCGTCGGGATTAGCTTGGCCGCCAACAAGGTCGAGGGCGTGCGCGCTGTCGTTTGCTCCGAGCCCTTTAGCGCCAAGCTCTCCCGCATGCACAACAACACCAACGTGCTCGCCTTTGGCGCCCGCGTCGTGGGCTCCGAGCTCGCCAAGATGATCGTCGATGAGTGGCTCGACGCCGAGTTTGAGGGCGGCCGCCATCAGCGCCGCATCGACAAGCTGACCGCACTGGAGA
>URZR01000121.1 GCA_900552425.1 uncultured Collinsella sp.
ATAAGAGTTTGTCATCCCTCATTCGGCAAACGGCGAGACAAAGACGCCGAGGCTTATATCCCCGACGGCATTAACCAGCGCTATCGACAAACCAAATGGATCCTACTGGCATCAAAATGCATGCGCAGCGTCTCGCCTGCTTGCGGCAGCTCGTCGACAGGCATGCCCACCTTGTTGACCTTCCACTGCAGACGCGTGGGCGCATCGATGCGCGGCGCATCCAACAGCACCAGGCGCTCAAAACGTGAATCGCTCACGCGCGCCACGTGCAGGTCGTAGCTGTTGCGACCCCGCTCAGCGCGATTGTCAACATGGAAGTAGCTTGCGCGAATGCCCAGGTACGCCACATTATCGGGAACCTCGCGACCCACGTTAAAGGTCATGCCCCAGTCGAGGGCTTCAACTTCTTCGTCGCCGATCTTGCGCGCCCGGCTTGTGTTCTTGCAGCCCGTCAGGCGCAGCGCCGCCAGCGTCTGCGGACGGCGGACCACGTCCCCGACGGAGCCGATCTCCTCAACATGCCCGTCGTGCATCACGCAGATGCGCTGGCACAGGCGGCACGCCTCGTCGATGTCGTGGCTCACGTAGAGCACGGTGCGGTTGCACACATCGAACAGGTCGAGCATGTTCTGTTCGAGCGCGCTTTTAAGATAGGAATCGAGTGCGCTCATGGGCTCGTCGAACATAAAAATGCCCGGATGCGCCGCCACCATGCGAGCAAGCGCCACACGTTGCTGCTGCCCGCCCGAGAGCCGCGCGGGATAGCGTTCGGCAAAATCGGCCAGACCGAAAATGCCCAGATAGCGCTCGGCGAGCTTTTTGCGCACCGCGGCGTCGCCCGCGTCCTTTACACCGGCGCACACGTTATCGGCCACCGTCATGTTGGGAAACAGCTGATAGTTTTGGAACAGCAGAGCACACTTACGCTCCTGAGGCGACAGGTTGATGCCCGCCGCCGAGTCAAAGAAGGTCACGCCGTTGACAACGATCTTGCCCTCGTCGGGCGTCTCCACACCGGCAATGCAGCGCAGCGTACAGCTCTTGCCGCAGCCTGAGGCACCGAGCAGCGCCACGCGCTCCTCGCCGGCCTCAAGCTGTATGTCGAGCATAAACCCGGGATAGCGCTTTTTGATATCCAGAACGAGCGACATGGCCTATCGACCTCCCTGCAAAGCGACATCATCGCGCATGAGTTCGGCCAACGCCTCGCGATCGATACGCAGCGCATCGCCGCCGACTGGGTCGAGCGAATCGGCCTGGCCACACAGCTGCTTGGCCTGTTTGCGCTCCGCACGGGAGAGACCACGCTCGCGATACTTTTGCGAATGCGCCGTGTACATGTTGATGAATAGGATGACCAGGAAGCTGAACGCAATTACGACCACGACCCAAAAGAGGGCCACCGACGTATTGCCGCCCATCCACTCAAAGTAGATAGCGATGGGGATGGTCTGGGTAATGCCAGCGTAGTTGCCCGCAAAGAACAGGGTGCAACCGAACTCGCCCATGGCACGCGCGAAGGCGAGCACCGTGCCGGCGGCGATGGAGGGCCAGCCGAGCGGCATCATGAGCTTGGCAAAGACGCGACGTTCGGACCATCCCAAGGTTCGCGCGGCGTCGAGCATCTGCGTGTCGAGGCTCTCGAAGGCTCCGAGCGCCGTGCGGTAGACCAGCGGAAACGACACCACCACGGCAGATATCACCGCCGCGGGCCACGTAAAGACGATCGAGATGCCGTGCGCGATGAGCCACTGGCCCACCCCGGTCGAGCGGCCAAACAGCATGAGGAGCAGAAAGCCGCAGACCGTGGGCGGCAGCACCATAGGAATCGTAAAGACCGAATCGAGCAGGCCCTTGATGCGACTCGAGGTACCCATGGTCTTCCACGCGGCGAACAGACCCAGCGCAAAGGAGATCAGCAGGGCAAGGCCGCTCGTTTTAATGGACACCCAAAACGGGCGATAGTCGATGTCGCCTAAAAAGGAGGCCAGAGAGGTCAAGGGCCCCTGCTCATCCCGCAACACGACAGACGATGCTTCAACCATTTGAGCGCTATCAAGCCAACGCGCGCCGCCCTTGGCATCACCCGAGGCTGATGCAATCACCACATAGCGGTCCCCATCCTCACCGCGCTCGTCAAAGCCATAGGTATACCCGCCGGCATCAAACGTTGTTTCCGCCGTAACATACCAAGGAAGATCAACGTCCCCTAGCTGCGCACCTCCCATGGAGTTTGCGCTGTCGAGCTCGCAGACGAGGGCCTTGAGACCCGATACGCACTCGTTGTCCTGCGGATCCAATCCAAACTTCTCGACCGCCTTGGGCGATATCCACACCACAACGCGATCGGCAGCAGGCGCCACTACAAGGTCCACGTCCTCGTCAACGGGAAACCGGTAGCCCTCAGGCTGGCCCTCCATGGCACGAGCGGTCCCCTTGGCCAACCGCTCAAAACCCTCGATCCCATAGGAAAGCCCATGAGCGGTCGCAGCAACCTGGGCCCCGTCCTCAGCGTCCCCAGCAATCGCAAATCCCGGCACCCAGCAAAGCGCGAAGGTCAAAGCACAGGCGACAAGCATGCGGAATCTATTAAGCACGAAAAGCTCCAAGCGAATACAAGGACGGAGTGAAACACAAAACGATGGAATTATCGCGCCAAGCCGCACTACGCGGAAAGCTCAAAGCCGTACTTAGCCCAAATCTTCTGAGCCTTCTTGTTGGACAGGCAAAAGTCGATGAACGCCTTAGCCTCGTCGGCATGCTCGGAGCTCTCGGCAACGGCGCCCGGATACACGATGGGCTTGTGCGAGTCCTCGGGGCACACGAAGGCCTCCTCGATGCCGTTGTAGCGGTAGATGTCAGAGCTGTAGACAAAACCGGCAACGCAGTCGCCTGTAGACACATAGGCGGCGGCGGTACCAACTTTGTCTGCCAGTGCGACCTTGTCGGCGATCTCGGGCGCATACTCGCCGTCGTCGCCCTCGGTGCCGGTATAGAGGCCCACAGAAGCCAGCGCCTGGTTGGCGTACTTGCCGGCGGGAACGGTCTTGGCGTCGCCAATGGCGATCTTGCCGTCCAGATTCGCGACGTCGGCGATGGCCTCGACCTTGGTGTCGGAGCCCTCGGCACGAATGATCACGAGGTCGTTGACGAACATATCCTCACGCGTGTCGGCATCGACGAGCTCGACGGTCTCAGCGTCATCCATGGTGCCCTTGGAAGCGGTGATGAGCACGTCGACCGTGGCACCGGCACGCATCTGCTCAACGAGGTCGCCAGACGCCTTAAACTGCGTGTCGGCAAAGGTGGTACCGGTCTGCTCGGTGTAGAGCTTCTGAACCTCGGGCAAAGCCTTCTCGAGCGAGTTGGCGGCAAAGACCTGCAGCTCGACGGTTTCCTTCTTGGAAGAGGCCTTGGCGGAGCCGGCATAACCGGCGGCACGGTGGTAGCTTCGTGCGAGTCTAGCGGCAACGCGATCGGAGCCGGCATCGGAGCCGGTCGCCTCAGGCTCCTTGTTGCCGGAGCAGCCGGCAAGCCCAAGGCCGGCAGCGGCGACAGTAGAGAGCGAGACGAATCCGCGGCGAGAAACCATATCGAACATGTTCAACCCTTTCGGACCTTGTGCCCGGGTACCCCACCGCGGGCTTTATTCTGTAATTAAATTATACTTCGGTGCGAATAATGATTATGAGAAATTATTCTCTTCTGAGAATATAGCTTCAGGCATGCCTACAGAATGCCGTCCCCTTGGGCGCAAATAAAAAGCGGAGCAGCCGTTCAGGTCGCTCCGCCGCAGGTAAATCGCTTAGTTGGTATGTCCGCCGCCCGCTGTCATCTGAGCCGCATGCTCCAGCTGGTCCGCTATGGCCTCCCAGCTTTCGCGAGCGGCCTTCGTAGAACCGGGAAAGTTTACGACAAGTGTATGACCTCGTTGCATGCAAATAGCGCGCGAGAGCATGGCGCGGCGCGTCTTGGTCATCGAGTACGCACGGATCGCCTCGGCAATACCCGGCACCTCGCGATCGCAGACGGCACGCGTCGCCTCGGGCGTCACATCGCGCATCGAAAGCCCCGTGCCGCCGCAGGTGAGCACGACATTGGCGTGGCACTCATCGGCGGCTTCCACAATAGCATCACCAATCTCGCTGACGTCATCGCGCGCGACCACATGCGAGGCGACCGTCCATCCCTGCGCCTCGATAAGCTCCTCGAGTGCGGCACCGGCCTCGTCCTGGGCAAGGTCCCGCGTATCCGAACACGTCACGATCGATATCTTCAGCTCCATAGCATTCCTCCTACAACACGGCGCCCTCAGGCAGGTCGACACGCACGACATCCACGACGTCGCCCGCCTCGAGCTCGCACGGACCTTCGTCAATACGCAACAGGCAGTTGGCCCGCTGCATCGTGCCGAGCAACGCCGAATTCTGCGTCTTGGCCTCGGTCACCAACAGCTCACCGGTCTCGGAGTCGCGCAAAACCGTGGCGCGATCGAAGAAGCGGCGATGCTGTCGCTTTTTCACGCCGTGCGTGAGCGTCGCCTGCTGCACGGGACGCGCCCCCTCGGCAAAACCGCGCATCTTGCGAATCGCCGGGCGCGCGAGCATCTCAAAGCCCACATACGCCGCCGCGGGATTGCCCGAAAGCCCCAGATACGGCTTGCCGCCGAGCAAGCCAAACGTGATGGCCTTGCCCGGACGCATCGAGATGCGGTCAAACAGCACCTCGCCCTCGCGCCGGACGAGCGCCGTCACGAAATCGTAATCGCCCGCCGAGGCGCCACCGCTCGTAATGACAAAATCGCACTCCTGCACGGCACGATGCACCAGCTCGGCAATCGCCTGCTCATCATCGGGCGCAATGCCGTAGAACACGGGCTCGGCTCCTGCATCGAGCGCCTCGGCCAGCAACGCCGACGAGTTGGAATCGCGAATCTGACCGCGCGCCGGTACCTTACTCGGCGTGACCAGTTCCGTCCCCAGCGAGATAATGCCCACGCGCGGAGCGGCATGCACCTTCACGCTCGCATACCCGGCGCTCGCCAGCAAGCCGGCGCCCGCCGGTGCCACAACCTCGCCGACACGCATCACGATATCGCCGGCATGCGCCTCCTCGGCGGCAGAACGAACGTTCTCCCCCACCTTGGCAGGCGCCGAGAACCTCACACGCGAGCCCTCGTTGCCGTCGCCGTCGAGTACCTCGACGATCTCATATTTCACCACGGCATCGGCTCCTTCGGGCACCGGCGCGCCTGTCATGATGCGGACCGCCTCGCCCGCGCCGATAGCGCCCTCAAACACATGGCCCGCGGCCTCGTGTCCGATAACGTCGAGCGTCACCGGCGCCTCGCCAGATGCCTGCGCCAAATCCGCCGAGTGCACGGCATATCCGTCCATAGCGCTGTTGGCAAACGGCGAGATGTCGATATCGGCCACCGCGTCCTCGGCCAAGGGAAGACCGACGGCCTGCCACACGGGAATCTCGACAACTTCGGTGCGATTCACGTGCGACAAGACGATCGCCTGTGCGTCCTCCAACGGAATGAGTTTCTCAGCCATATGCACCTCTAGCATGCTGCGGCGCGCAACAAAAGCGCCGATTCTTTATGTTTATCTCAGTATAATCCCTCGCCGCCTGCTCAAGACCTGGCCCGCGGC
>URZR01000122.1 GCA_900552425.1 uncultured Collinsella sp.
TCGCGGCCCTTTTCCTTGGAGAAGGATCGATTGATTGAACGGGATGACCGTTCTAGTCTTCGAGTCCGCTATTGATGAGCTCCGCAATCTCAACGGGATCGGTGCTCGCGCGCACCTTGTCACGGAAGCCGGCGTCCATCAGCATCACGGCAGCCTTGGAGAGCAGACGCAGATGCGTGGTTCCAGCCTCGCCGGCGGGCACGTACAGCGCGAGCGCAACATCGACGGGCACCCCATCGAAGCTCGGCCATTCAACGGGCTCGGCCAGTTTAAGCACGGCAACGCCCGGCGTGTGGATCGCGTCGCTTTTGGCATGCGGAACGGCAAAACCGGCGACAAGGCCGGTCTCGGCCTCGTTCTCGCGAGCGATAAAGGCAGCCTCTACGGCAGATGCGTCATCGGCAAAGCCGAGCTCGATGGCCTGCTCGGACAAATAATGCAGGGCGTCCTCGCGCGAGGCGGCGATATACCCAATCGTCACTTGGTTGGCAGATACAAATCCCATGGAAACCTTCCTTACAACACAGACCTGACCGCAGCTTCGATGCCGTCGGCATCCAAACCGTACTTGTGCAGCAAATCGACCGCAGGGCCAGACTCGCCGTACACATCGCGCACGCCGACGCGACGCATCGGCACCGGATGCTGCTCCGCGAGCACCGAGGCCACGGCCTCGCCAAGACCACCGATAATCGAATGCTCCTCGGCAGTGACCACACGACCAGTCTTCTTGGCGCTGGCAACCACCAGGCGCTCATCAAGCGGCTTGATCGTGTGCATGTTGATGACCTCGGCGTCAATACCATCGGCAGCGAGCGCCTCGGCAGCCTCAAGCGCCTCGGCGACCATCAGGCCGCAGGCGATGATGGTCACATCGGACCCCTCGCGCACGACCACGCCGCGACCAATCTTGAACTCATAGTCCTCGCGGTCGTTGATGACCGGTGTTGCCAGACGGCCGAAGCGCATGTAGACCGGACCTTCAAACTCATAGGCGGCGCGCACGCAAGCACGAGCCTCGATGTCATCTGCGGGAACGATCACCGTCATACCCGGAATAGTGCGCATGAGCGCGATGTCCTCGCAGCACTGATGCGTAGCGCCGTCTTCACCGACCGAGATGCCCGCATGCGTGGCGCCGATTTTGACGTTGAGGTGCGGATAGCCGATGGAATTGCGCACCTGCTCGTACGCACGACCGGCGGCGAACATGGCAAAGGTGCTCGCAAAGGCGACGTGGCCCGTGGCCGCAATGCCGGCGGCAAGCCCCATCAAGTTGCTTTCGGCAATGCCGGCATCGTAGAAGCGCTCAGGGTGCGCAGCCTTAAACTTACCGGTCTGCGTGGCGGCGGCTAAATCAGCATCGAGGACCACAAAGTCATCGCGCTCATTGCCCAGCTCGACAAGTGCCTCGCCGTAGCTAACGCGCGTGGCAACTTTCTTGACGTCTGCCATTAGAGCTCCTCCCCTGCTGCTGCGAGCTCGGCCATGGCCTGCTCAAACTGTTCATCGTTGGGTGCCTTGCCATGCCAGCCCACCTGGTTTTCCATAAAGGAGACGCCCTTGCCCTTCACCGTCTCGGCGATAATGGCCACGGGCGAGGCACTCACTTTGCGAGCCTCGGCAAAGGCGGCGGCAATCTGCGCCATGTCGTTACCGTCGGCGAGCTCGATCACATGCCACTTAAAGGCGCGGAACTTGTCGGCAAGCGGCATAGCCGAGTTAACTTCATCGATACTGCCGTCAATTTGCAGGCCATTGTGATCGACGATAGCAACGAGGTTATCCAAGTCGTGGTTGCCGGCGAACATGGCCGCCTCCCACACCTGGCCCTCCTCGCACTCGCCGTCGCCCAGCAGCGTGTAAACACGGTAGCTGTCACCCCAGTGCTTTGCGGCGAGCGCCATTCCAACCGCGGCGGAGATACCCTGACCGAGCGATCCGGTAGACATGTCGACGCCCGGAGTGTCATTCATATTGGGATGGCCCTGCAGGCGGCTGCCGATATGACGGAGCGTCTCGAGCTCCTCCTTGGGAAAGAACCCGCGCTCGGCGAGCACGGCATAGAGTGCCGGAGCGCAGTGTCCCTTGGAGAGCACAAAGCGATCGCGCTCGGCGCAGCTCGGATTCGCCGGGTCGACATCCATTTCCTCAAAGTAGAGGTAGGTCATAATGTCGGCGGCGCCAAGCGATCCGCCCGGATGCCCCGACTTGGCAGCGTGGACACCCGTGACAATACCGCGGCGAACCTCATTGGCAATCTTGGCCAGTTCCTGATCGGTCATGGAGTTTCCTCTCTTGAGCACGCCGGCCCGGCATAACAAATGCTGGGCCGGCAGAACCATCGTTACTGTGCCTCGACGACCTTTTTCCAGTCGGCCTCGAACGAGGCAAGGCCCTGGTCGGTCAGCGGGTGATGCAGGCATTTCTTAAGAGCAGCCATGGGGACGGTCGCAATATCGGCACCGAGCAGCGCCGCCTGGGTCACGTGATTGGGCGTGCGGACGGATGCGGTGATGATCTCGACGGTGTCGTCGACGTTCTTGCCAGTCCAGTCATAGTTCTTAATGCAGGTCACAACGTTGTCGAGCTGCGAAATACCGTCCTCGGCGATGTCGTCAAAGCGGCCGACGAACGGGCTGATGTAGCGGGCACCGGCGTTAGCGGCCAGCAGCGCCTGCGGGGCGGAGAACACCAGCGTCATGTTGACGCGCACGCCTGCATCGGCCAGGGCGCGGCAGGCGGCGAGGCCGGCCTCACAGACGGGGAGCTTGACCACGATGTTGGGAGCCAGGGCGGCAAGACGCTTGCCCTCCTCGATCATGCCCTCGGCAGTAGTCGCGGTGGACTCGGCGGACACGGGCAGTCCCTCGCAAAGCTCGGCGATCTTGAGCATGTGGGGCTCAAAGTCGGCCAGCTTGCCGCCGGTCTTGGCGTACAGGGACGGGTTGGTGGTGACGCCGGCAAGGCAGCCCCAGCTCTTGGCCTCGGCGATCTCGTCAAGGTTGGCGGTATCGATAAAGAACTTCATGGTGCAAACTCCTTCGGAGGAATCCAAAACTCAAAAAATAGGACAAAGGGGATGTCCCTTTGTCCTATGTGCCGGGCCTGCAGCTGGGACATGCCCCAGGCCCGGCGTCGTGTAGGAAAAGCTACTTAGAGAGCCTTCTCGATGCGGCTCGTGACGCCCTTGAGGTTAAGACCGACGACGTACTGCTTGATCGGGCGCTTGATGTGCTCGATCACAAAGCGCTTACCGTCGATGTCCTGGGCAGCGAGGTTGCGATAGAGCTTCTCGACCTGCTCCTTGACCTCGGGATCGTTAAAGGCGTAGTGACCGGAGACATCCAGAATCTTCAGGCTGAGCTCGTCGTCGGCCAGAATGTCGTCAACCTGCAGGTTGACATCGTCGCCGGTCATCCACTTGCGCCAGCGCTCGGTCTTGATAGCCTTGACCAGCAGCGTGTGATACAGGTCGGAGGGATCGTCGCACAGGCCGTTGTCGACCAGAATCTGCTCGGTAGCGCAGAGCTTGAGGTAAGCGCGGGTCTCCTCGGTGCCGTACTGGGGAGCAACATTGGAAGCGGTCACGTGAGCCGGAATGTGCTCGAGCAGCGTCGCGTCATCCAGGTAGTCGGCGTTGTGCTCCTTCAGGCCCACGCCATAGCGCTTGGCCATGTCGGCGAGCTCGCGGGCGTTCTTAAAGTTATAGTGACCGACCTGCTCGGTCCAACGGGTGAGTGTACCGGTCTGACCGACGATAAAGGTGGGCATGGGGCAGCCACGCTTCTCGAGCTCGGGCTGCAGCTGAGAAATGAACTCCTCGTACTTATCGGTAGAGGTCAAGCCGCCATTGGTCTCCTCGGTACCGACCTCATAGGCAACCTCGGGCAGATTATGCTCGCGACGGTACTGCTCAAGGTAGTCGATAAGATCGATCGTGCGGCGAAGCACCACGTCGAGCGGAATAACCTTGCCGATCTGATAGGGGTCCTTGGTGGGGTCGACCATCAGCAGGTCAAAGCCTGCCTCCATGTCGGCGACGAAGGACTTGCGGGCGAGCTCCATGGCCTCGTCCTCGGGCAGGTGGGCATTACGCTCCTCGTCGCGCTGCCACGGACCGCCGTGATCGCGGCACAGGTAGTACGGACCGGTGTAACCCACCTCGTCGGCAACCTTCTTGATGTCGGCGGCAAAGCGCGTCTGGTCCCAACCGTTAACGTAGCCGGCGCCCATCTCGTCCATATCGACCTGGTTGCGGCTGGCGATAAACATGGGCGGGAAATCCTCGTCCTTGGCAAGCTCGAACACGGCCTGAATCAGGTTGGGGCTCATGGGGCCAATGCCGACCATGGTTGCGTGATCGCCGCTATCCTGCAGCTTGAGCATGCCCTGAACGGCCTGGCGGATGGTGAGGTTGGACATTTTGTTCTCCTTCTCCAGAGGATTTTTGACAAAAGTTCCCTGGGACCCAGATGTGGGCCCTATCAGTACGGATGGATTTTGTTGTGTAGGGGCGGTTGTGCGGAGTCAAATCCATCCCTCCGCACAACCGGAGTCCTTAAAGGTTTACTTGGCCTGCTTATCGAGCGTGGGCTTCATGGCAATCAGGATTGCAGCGGCGACCACGGAGCCAATCACGATGTCCAGGCAGAACAGCGCGACGTTGTTGGTGGCCAGGGCGACGATAAAGCCACCGTGCGGGACGTAGCAGTCGATACCCTGGAAGGCGGCAAGCGCCGCACCCACGGCAGAGCCGATGCAAATGCCGGGAAGGGTGTGACCGAGGTCCTTGACCGCGAAGGGGATAGCGCCCTCGGTGATACCGATGCAGCCCATGAACAGCGCGGAGATGCCCATCTGACGGTCAGCGTCATCGAACTTGTTCTTGGCGATGAGTGCAGCGAGGCCACAGGCGATCGGGGGAACGGCAACGGCGACGCGGAACATACCATTAGGACCGTAGATGCCGGAGGCCATGATGGCCATGGTGAAGGTCGAGGCGGTCTTGTTGATGGGACCGCCCATATCGAAGGCGGTCATAACGCCAATGACCAGACCCAGGACAACCGCGGAACCGCCCTGCAGGCTGCCGAGCACGCCGGTAAGCCAGTCCATCACAAAGCCAAGCGGCGTGGCCAGGATGTAGATATAGGCCATGCCCAGGACAAGCGAGGTCAGAATCGGGATGATCAGGATGGGCATGATGGTCTGGATGGTGTTGTTGACCTTCCAGGTCTTCATCCAGCGGACAAAGTAGCCGCAGATGACCGCCATGATCATGGCACCCAAGAAGCCGGTCGAAACGCTGTTGCCGTTAGGAGTAACGACTGCGTTGTTGACCAGGTAGCCCAGGACAAAACCGGGGGCGAGCGCGGGCTTGCCGGCCATCGAGTAGGAGATGTATGCCGCAAGCACCGGGATCATCATGGAGATGCCGGCCATGCCGATGGTGTTAAGACTCACCATCAGCGGATTCGTAACCTCCATGCCGTTGGCGCCGGCGGTACCAGATGCCAGCGAGAAGGCGAGAAACACGCCGCCGATAACGACGATGGGGATAAAATAGGAAACGCCGGTATTGAATGCATTGAGCAGCGTCTTACCAGGATCGG
>URZR01000123.1 GCA_900552425.1 uncultured Collinsella sp.
AACGCACGCCAGAGCCAGTACCATAAAAGCTAATGAACGAATCAAGCGACTTAGACGTAATGGCGCCCTCGTTGCTCATTACGATGCCGCCGCCAACGTAGATACCCACATGACCGTAGATAAGGCCCGGAGCACCCGTGCCGCTGTGCGAGGAATCGGCCACGATCATGCCCACCTGCAGCGCCGAGCGGTCGGAGCTATAGCACCAGGCGTTGAACATGTCGCAGGCGTTGCCGCCAAAGTAGCCAACGCCGGCGTTACGGAAGACATTGGTAACCCACGCCGCGCACCAGTTCTGACCCGGCGAAGGCGTGGAGTAGCACGCGTTGACGACGGCCTGCTGCTTGCCCGAGCCGGCATTCTGCTGCGGAGTTCCGGGCGCATACGATCCACCGCCCGAGCTCGAACCGCCCGAGTAGGAATTGTTCTTGTTCGCGGCGGCCGCGGCAGCGGCGGCCTTCCTAGCGGCCTCCTCGGCCTGGGCGGCGGCGAGAATCTCGGAATCACGCTGAGCCATGAGCTCCTTGACGTCGTCGGAAAGACCGTTCAGCACGGTCTGGACCTCTTGCTGCTTGGCCTGCATATCCTGCATCTGAGCCGTCTGCTGATCCTTGAGTTTCTCCAGGTCAGCCTTTTGTGCTTCGAGCTCGGTCTTCTGTGCGTCGAGCTCGGCCTGAATCGTCTGGATATCCTCGATGGCATCGCGGTCGCTCTTGTTGATCTTCTCAACGTAATGCGCGTTGGCGACGAGTTCCTCAAACGAGCCAGAGGCCAGCAGCAGCGACAGGATGTTCGTACCGCCGGACTTGTAGCTGGCGGCCACGCGATCGGAAAGGTCGTTGCGCTTCTTCTTGAGCTCGGCCTTCTTTTCATCGATCTGGGCCTGCGTGTCGTCAATCTTGCCCTGGACATTCTCGATGTCGTTGAGGGTCTGGGCATTCTTGTTGGCCAGCGCCGCATACTCATTTGCGATGCTGTCGAGCTGGGCCTGAACCTCGTCGAGTTGGGCCTGGGCGGCATTCAATTTATCGGTGGTTTCTTTGGAAGCCTCCGCCGCATGGGCGCGAGTGGGCAGGCCAAAAAGAACTGCCGCAGAAGCGGCGCCGAACAGGGCCTTAAGGGCAGTGCGGCGCGAGAGCTCCTGGGAAAGGATGGAATCGCTGTTTGGTGACATATGTACTCCGTTACATGCTTATTTATATGTCGCTCAACTCATACATATTAGCGTACATATGGCGCGTCCCAACGATTTCCACGAACGGCAGGAAACTACAAGGTCGGCGGCTCGTAAGCAATTGTCAAATTTGAGGTAACAATTGAGCAAGCTCTTATATGAGTACGTTAACATAATCGTCTGCTTTTCCTACAGTGCACCATTTGGGCGCCCCCAGCTGCGCTATACTCCCCTCAAGAAGTGTTCCTGATTCGATAGGAGACTACATGTCCAAAGCACTCGACCCCAAAGACACCTGCGTCCTCGTTACCGGCGGCGCCGGCTTTATCGGCTCGCACACCGTCGTTCAGCTGCTCGAGGGTGGCTACCAGGTTGTCGTCGTCGATGACCTCTCCAACTCCAGCGCCGTTGCCATCGACCGCGTCAAGACCATCGTGGGCGACGAGGCCGCCAAGAACCTCACCTTCTACGAGGCCAACGTGCTCGACCGCGATGCGATGAACAAGATCTTCGATACCCACCAGATCGACCGCGTCATCCACTTCGCCGGCTTTAAGGCCGTTGGCGAGTCGGTGAGCAAGCCCGTCGAGTACTACCACAACAATATCGAGAACACCCTGGTGCTCATCGATGTCATGCGCAACCACGGCTGTAAGTCCATCATCTTCTCGAGCTCTTCGACCGTCTACGGCGATCCGGACAATCCGCCCGTCACCGAGGAAGACCCCAAGAAGCCCGCGACCAACCCCTATGGTTGGACCAAGTGGATGATTGAGCAGATCCTCATGGACGTCCACACCGCCGACCCCGAGTGGGACGTCGTGCTGCTCCGTTATTTCAATCCCATCGGTGCCCATCCGTCGGGCCTGATCGGCGAGGACCCCAAGGGCATCCCCAACAACCTGGTGCCCTACGTCGCCCAGGTCGCCGTCGGTAAGCTCGAGGCCGTTCAGGTCTTTGGCAACGACTACCCCACCCCCGACGGCACCGGCGTGCGCGACTACATCCACGTGTGCGACCTGGCATCCGGTCACGTTGCCGCCCTCAACTGGATGAACGGCAAGACCGGCGTCGAGATCTTTAACCTGGGCACCGGCACCGGCACCTCGGTACTCGAGGTCGTCGCCGCCTTCTCCAAGGCCTGCGGCAAGGAGCTGCCCTACGTGATTCGCGAGCGCCGTGCCGGCGATATCGCCGCCAACTGGTGCGATGCCTCCAAGGCCGAACGCATGATGGGCTGGAAGGCCCAGTACGACATCGCGGACATGTGCCGCGACAGCTGGAATTGGCAGAGCCATAACCCCAACGGCTTCGCCGACGCCGAGTAGCCACTCCCCCGTGCTAGGTTTTGTGGCATGCCTCAAAACCTAGCACGCGACATGCTCGGCACATGCCGCTTCCTGCATGGGTAGATTTCTAGACATGTCCCAAAAATCTACTGGCCCCGGCCTCCAATGTGAGGTCGGGGCTTTTTAGGAACTCGTTCTCGAGCTCGAGCTCGCGCATGCACTTGCGGCCGCCGCGACCGGGTGGTTGGTCAGCTCCTTCTTCCTGACCGTCACCCATCTTCCCAGGGTCTTCTCGTTGATGCCGAGGTCGGCTGCCACTTGGGCGATGGGCTTCCCCGACGCGGCGGCGAAGTCTGCGGCCTCGGCGCGGTACCCCGCTGTGTAGGAGGGCCCGTCTGCCATGACTGACACTCCTTTCTTTTTGGCGCTGAAACGATTATCGCCGCTCAACGCCATTCCTCTAAGTCAAGTGTCCTTGAATACGATACAGTTCAAATGGACGAGGAGAATCTGGCGCTCCTCTCGATGAGCCCGGAGAGGTCCCTGGTCGTCACCTTCCCCCGCGCGAACGCGAAGCGGACGGCGGCGAGCCATGTCCTCACCGCGCGTTCCATTTAGGGAGTCCTCGAGAAGTCGATCTCTCTGTGCGATAATCGAGCTATTGAGTCTCGCGAGTTTAGAGCTGGTGATATGCATTGAAAATCAAGATGAAAAACATCGGCAGGGTCGCTGAGGCCGATATCGAGATTAATGGTATTGCCGTGATCGCCGGGGAGAACGGGACGGGGAAAAGCACGGTTGGAAAAGCGCTTTATGCGGCCTTCAACAGCATGTCCGATTCGGAGAACAAAATCGACCGCATGAGGCGCAATAGTGTTGAGCGCGCCATCAGGAAGGCATATGTGGGAAGCCCTCTCGACTCCACGTCTCGCCACAGGCGAACTGCTGGAAGAATGAATAGTTTCATCGACAGGGTTTTTTCGGGCGAGTGCACGAGGGACGAGCTTATTGATGAGATAAAGGAGTATTACGGGGAGGAGATCTCCCGTGAGATCGAATCCGATTTCACGAATGGCGTAGCAGGAGTTGCCGATCAGATTATCGAGATCATGGATATCTCCGATGATGAGGTATTTCGTGCGATTGCGACAAACAGGTTCCGAAGCGAGTTCAACGGCCAGATCAATTCGGTTTTCGGCGAAGAGCCCGGGAAGGTCGAACTCCAGATAAAGGACGCATCTACGGTTTTCTCGGTTGCAAGTGACGAGGTGGCGGAGGTGCACGATAGGAGGGTTTTGCGATTCAGGGCGCATTATCTGGACGACCCGTTCCTGATCGATTCTCTCGGAGGACCCTACGGCCCCGCTTTTCGGTTCAAGCCCCTCCTTGGACACCAGGAGGAGCTGCGGCAAGATTTGATTCAGGCGACCATCCGTAACGATGACAGCGAGTCCTCGCTGTTCGAAGAGATCGCGAAGGAGCGACACCTGAAGGTTCTCATGGACAAGGTTTCCTCCTTATGTCCGGGGCATTTCGAGAGGAGCGAAAGTCGCGGTCACCTTACGTATCTCGAAGAGGGCTTCGCTCGGGGGTTGGAGCCTGGGAACCTTTCTGCTGGCTTGAAGACGTTCGCCATCATGAAGGTGCTCTTGAAGTCCGGCGCGCTAGATGCCGGAGGGACTATTATCCTCGATGAACCCGAGATTCATCTTCATCCTGCATGGCAGCTGGCCTTCGCCGAGATAATCGTGCTGCTCCAGAAAGAGCTCGGGATGCACGTCTTAATGAGCACCCATAGTCCATATTTCCTGAATGCGATCGAAGTGTATTCTAAGAAGCACGCTGTTGATGGATTGTGCTCATATTATCTTGCGGAGACCTGCACTGATGGACGCTCTCGCTTTGCCGATATAACCGGCTCGACTGAGGTCGCCTACGAGAAGCTGGCGGCTCCTTTTGATACGCTTGAGAGGGAGGAGTACGGCCTTGAGTAGCGACCTGTGCGCCTCCTGCCCTCATCCGAACTCTCCCGCGGTGCCAGATGGCAGCGATGGTTGCTCCCGTTGCAGGACCTGTATCCTAAGGGACTGCACGTCGACCATCTCCAAAACATCCAGAGACGGGAGCGTCTCTCTTGTGGATGACGATTTGCCTGTTGTCAATTTTGACTCTGTTAAAGAATGCTACTGCAAGAAGGTCAATAGGTGGATGCAACTCCCGCGCTCCGCCGATGCGCTGTATTGCGATCGGGAAACGTTATATCTAGTCGAATTTAAAAACGGCAGTCTGAAGGAGACGCTGGGGAAGAGGCTCAATCCCAAGGATGACGAAGAGCTTGGTATCAATCTTGGCCAAAGGGACGCCCTCATCGAGAAGTGCAAGGACAGCGTTTTGATCTGCTCGGACCTGTGGGGAAAGAGGACGAGATGGTTTCGCGAGCACTGCGTCTTTGTTTTGGTATACAACGAGGACAAGAACAAGACCGCGTTGAAGCGGGTTGCCAGCTCGATTAGGAAAAAAGCGCGTTTTGGGCTTCCTGACAAATTGAAAGGTTTTTGCGTGAAGGATGTCTTGACGCTAACCGAAAAGGAGTTTTCGACATCGCTCCTTTCAACTTGGCGAGACGCAGAAGAAATCGCGGAGGGCGGCGCGTAGGAGACCGAAAAGCATCCGGTGGCTATTTGCTCCCGATATCGATCGTTCGTCTGCAGTCGGTTTTCTTTCCGCTGCGCCCGCCAGTTTGCGATGAGTCGCGCACCGTGTGAAGCTCAACACGGATGAAATACAAATATAATCCCCCCTTGCACTGTGTTGATAAATATTGCTCGTCGAACTCATCTGAACTGGGCTTTCTTGCATAGAACTGCCTGAACCTGAGCGTTTTCGGGTATCGCATTGCCCGATCGAGCACCATCGCGACCTTCTCAAGCTTGTCCTCGGGCGGACTCATAGCCACAGCCCCGCATGTCGTCCCGGTTGGAGCCGGGATGAGCCCTCAGGAAGCACTGCATGAAGTAGCGCATCCGGTTCACGGGCCCCAGCGGGTTCTGGCCGTCGGGAACGCCCTTGAGCAGCTTCGCGTTGTAGTGCTGGCTCTTCAGTGACAGATTGTTGACGGGAGCCGTGTGGCGCCCGGCTCCGCGCTCAT
>URZR01000124.1 GCA_900552425.1 uncultured Collinsella sp.
CCTGCGGACCGCGCTGCTACCTGCGCCCCGGAACCCATCTGCTCGACCGCGCGCACGTGGGCACACACGTGGAGATCAAGAAATCCACCATTGGCGAGGGCTCAAAGGTGCCGCATCTCTCCTACATTGGCGACACAACCATGGGCGCTGGCGTAAATGTCGGCGCTGGTTCCATCACGTGCAACTATGATGGTAAAAATAAGCACGCAACCACCATTGGCGACCGCACCTTCATCGGCTCGGATACCATGATGGTCGCACCCGTTAACATTGGGTCCGACGCCATCACTGGCGCGGGCGGCACCATCACCAAGGATGTTCCTGACGGCGCACTTGCCATCGAGCGCACCGATCAGCGCATCATAGAGGGTTACACCGAGCTCAGAAGGACTCGACTGTAATATAGTAAGAAGCGTACCGGCACAGGCAGCCAAAGTAGCAACGAACAAAGGAGCAAGGGAAATGCCGACAACCGATCCCAAGAAGACAGTGGATATGAACAAGATCCTCCGCGTCTATTCGGGTTCTTCCAACCGTCCGCTGGCAGAGAAGATCGCGGGCCTGCTGGGGGTGGAGCTCTCCGGCCTTACGCTGAAGCAGTTCGCCAACGGCGAGATCTACGCTCGCTACGATGAGACCGTCCGCGGCGCCGACGTCTTCCTGATTCAGTCCGTGGCCGGCGGCAACGTCAACGACATGCTCATGGAGCTGCTCATCGCCACCGACGCTGCCAAGCGCGCATCCGCCCGCTCCATCACCGCGGTCATCACCCACTACGGCTATGCCCGCCAGGACCGCAAGGCCGGCCCGCGCGAGCCCATCACCGCCCGCCTCGTCGCCAACCTGCTCGAGCGTGCCGGCGTCAACCGCATCATCACCCTCGACCTGCACCAGGGCCAGATCCAGGGCTTCTTCGATATCCCGGTTAACCACCTGTCCGCACTGCCGCTATTTGGCCAGTACTACAACGACATGCACTTCGACACCGACAACCTGGTTGTCGTCTCCCCCGACGTGGGTCGCGCCAAGGCCGCCAAGAAGCTGTCCGACATGCTCGGCTGCGACCTGGCCATCGCCCACAAGGGCCGTCCGCGCCACAACGCCGCCGAGGTCATGGGCATCATCGGTGACATCAAGGGCAAGACCTGCATCATCAACGACGACATGATCGACACTGCTGGCACCCTGTGCGCCAACGTCAAGGAGCTCAAGGCTATGGGCGCCGGCGACATCTACGTCTGCGCCACCCACGGCATCTTCTCCGGTCCGGCCATCGAGCGCCTGAACGATGCCCCCATCGTCGAGTGCGTCGTCACCGACGCCATCCCCGTCGAGGTCGGCGGCAAGATCAAGACTATCTCGGTCGCCGAGGAGTTCGCTCAGGCCATCTCCGCCGTTTACCACGAGGAGCCCGTCTCCACGCTCGTCGGCGGCGACTTCGCGCTGTAGTCGCATCGTCCTTGCAACCCGGCGCATCGCCGCCGGAACAGAAGAAACCCCCGCGCTCCCCCTTGCTTCGCAAAGGTCGCGCGGGGGTTTCTTCTGTTCCGGCGGCTCGCTCTGCCGCGGCCGCGCTTTTGTCTGGTGGGATTTCGCTGAAACGAAGTCTCGCCTTCGGCGGGCGTGGTAGCCTTTGTCGTTGAACGAACTACTTATGTAACGAAAGGAAGCCTATGGCAGCTGCACAGCCGCTTAAGATTCGCATGGTTGCCGGACTTGGCAACCCTGGCGAGGAATATGCCGAGACCCGCCACAACGCCGGCTTTAAGGCAATCGACGAGCTGGCCCGTCAGGCCGGTGTCACGTACTGGAAAAACCAGGCAGGCGCCGAGGTCGCGCTCATCAATATCAACGATGCCGAGGAAGAGGGCGGCAAGCGCCAGATTGTGCTGGTCAAGCCGCAGTCGTACATGAATACCTCGGGCGGTCCCATCTCCAAGCTCTGCCGCGAGTACAAGATCAAAGCCGAGGAGCTGCTCGTCATCCACGACGAGCTCGACATTCCCGCCGGTGACGTACGTGTTAAGGTGGGCGGCGGCCATGCTGGCCACAACGGCCTGCGTTCCATCATCGACAAGATGGGCAGTCGCGACTTCAGCCGCATCCGCACCGGCATCGGCAACCCTCCCGGCAAGATGGCTGTCGCCGACTACGTGCTCAAGCAGCTGCGCGCCCGCGAGGCCGAGGACTTCCAGGACACCTGCGCCCGCGCCGCCGACGCCGCCGGCCTGGCAATCGTGCACGGCGTGATCTATGCCCGCGACCACGTCAACGGCTCCGCCTCCGCCAACGGCAAGCACTAAAACCTACCATTTAGGGACAGGTTTATTTTGTCAGGTTTTATATGCGAAAACGCCGCCGCGGCCGCATCGCAATAAGCCCTGTGCCGCCATACATATGCAGCGCTCCAAAGGGGGTCGGCCTCACCGATGCGCGGGGCCGGCCCCCTTTGCCGTTTTGCCTGATAAAACCGACCAAAATAAACCTGTCCCTTTTTGGTAGGTCACTTTTCCCACCTGCCAAAGACACACGTAAGCGACATGTCCATGAGGGTATAATTTGCACCGTATGTCTGCACAACGCCTGTGCGCGTACGGTTTTATTCGGGCTGCCGTCCATTTCCGTGGAGGCACGGTTCGGCCGCCCTAACAAGAGAGGGGTTCTATGTATAAGATCCTGGAGAAGACGCAGTTCTCGGAGAAGGTGTTCAAGTTCCGCATCGAGGCGCCCGCAATCGCCAAGCATGCGCACGCTGGACAGTTCCTCATGGTTCGCGCCAACGAGACGGGCGAGCGCGTCCCGTTTACCCTAGCTGGCTGGAACGGTGACGAGGGCTGGGTCGAGTTCATCTTCATGGTGATCGGCAAGACCACCGAGATGCTGTCCACCTACGAGGCCGGCGAGTCGCTGCGCGACGTCGTGGGCCCGCTGGGCGTTCCCACCGAGATGGCCGAGGGCCCCTGTGCCGTCATTGGCGGCGGCGTCGGCCTGGCAATTGCCTTCCCGGTCGCCAAGCACCTGGTCGAGACCGGTCACGAGGTCCACGCCATCATGGGAGCCCGCACCAAGGACCTCCTGCTCATGGAGGACCAGTTCCGCGAGCTCCTCGACGAGGACCACATCCATATCACCACCGACGACGGCTCCTACGGCGAGCAGGGCGTTGTCACCGCTCCGCTGGAGCGCCTGCTGCAGGACAAGGCCGTGAGCCAGGTCTTCTGCGTCGGCCCCGTTCCGATGATGAAGTTCTCGACCCTCACCGCCCAGAAGTACGACACCCCCATCACCGCGTCACTCAACCCCATCATGGTTGACGGCACCGGCATGTGCGGCTGCTGCCGCGTCGAGGTGGGTGGCGTGACCAAGTTCGCTTGCGTCGACGGCCCCGACTTCGATGCCACCCTAGTCGACTGGGATGACCTTCGTGCCCGCCAGGCCGCTTATCGTTCCGAAGAGGGCGCGTCCCTCAAGGCCTATGAGGAAAAGAGCTGCGCATGCCACTAGTTAACGGTCGTTTCGTTGCCGATATGAAGTCGCCCCGCACCCCCGATAACGAGGAGCCGGCTGCCGAGCGCGCCTGCGACTTCCGCCCCGTCGACAAGGGCTTCACCGAGGAGATGGCGCTGGCCGAGGCCGAGCGCTGCCTCAACTGCAAGAAGCCGTTCTGTGTTGAGGGCTGCCCCGTCAACATCAACATCCCCCGCTTTATCGAGCAGATCCGTGAGAAGGACTTCGGCGGCGCTCTCGATACCATCCGCGAGGACTCCATGCTTCCCGCCATCTGCGGCCGCGTCTGCCCGCAGGAGAACCAGTGCGAGGGCAAGTGCATCCGTGGTAAGAAATCCGAGCCCGTGGCCATCGGCCAGCTCGAGCGCTTCCTGGGTGACCGCCCCGAGCTCGCCTCCACGCCCAAGATGGCTCCCAAGAACGGCAAGAAGGTCGCCGTCGTGGGCTCTGGCCCGTCCGGCATCACCTGCGCCGGCGAGCTCGCCCGTAACGGTTTTGACGTCACCGTCTTTGAGGCATTCTTTACCGGCGGCGGCGTGCTGGTCTACGGCATCCCCGAGTTCCGTCTGCCCAAGGCGGTCGTCAAGCGCGAGATTGACGGCCTGGAGGACATGGGCGTCAAGTTTGAGTACAACTCCGTCGTGGGTAACATGGCCACGGCCGAGGAGCTGTTCGAGCAGGGCTTCGACGCCATCTACGTGGCGACCGGCGCTGGCCTGCCCAAGTTCCTCAACGTCCCCGGCGAGAACCTGCCCAACGTCTTCTTCGCGAACGAGTACCTCACCCGCGTGAATCTGATGAAGGCCAACAAGTTCCCCGAGTACGACACCCCCACCAAGCACGGCAAGAACGTCGTTGTCTTTGGTGGCGGCAACGTGGCTATGGACGCCGTCCGTACCGCCAAGCGCCTGGGCGCCGAGCACGCCATCATCGCCTACCGTCGTACCGAGGACGAGATGCCCTGCCGTCGCGCCGAGCTGCACCATGCTAAGGCCGAGGGCGTCGAGGTTCTGCCGCTCGTTTCCCCGCTCGAGTTTGTCGCTGGCGAGGACGGCTCCGTGTGCGCCGTCAAGGTCCAGAAGATGGAGCTCGGCGAGCCCGACGAGTCCGGCCGTCGTCGCCCGGTGCCCATCGAGGGCGCCATCGAGGAGATCCCCTGCGACGTCGCGATCTCGGCTATCGGCACCAACGCCAACCCCTTCGCAAAGAAGATCGGCGGCAAGATGGAGCTCAACAAGTGGGGCTACATCGTCGCCGACGAGGAGACCGGCCAGACCACCGATCCCCGCATCTGGGCCGGCGGCGACATCGTCACCGGTGCCGCTACGGTCATTCTGGCGATGGGCGCCGGCAAGAAGGCCGCCGCTTCCATCACCAAGAGCCTGCTGGGCGAGTAATCACCTACAGCACTAGCCGCCAAACGGCAAAGTCCCCGTCGAGCACACGCCCGGCGGGGACTTTTTTCTATGCCGGCCGCCCGACCACCACAAAGGGGACAGGCACCTTTGTGGTGGTTTTGGTCGGTTAGTCTTCGAGCTGCGCTACTTTGTAGCGGTAGGCAGCGGCGATAACGTCTTTGCAGCCCTCGCGGCCCAGCTTGGCGCGGTTGACGACGATGTCCTTACCGCTCGTCATCTTCCACTTGCCGGCGCTGTAGCGCTTGTAGAATGCCTCGCGCGCCTTCTGCTGCTGCTTGACCAGCTTGGCGCCCTTCTTTTTATTAAGGCCTCGCTTTTTGCGCACAATCTCGACGCGGTCCTCAAAAGGAGCGGTCACCAGCACGGCAATGTGGTTGGGGGTGTTACGCAGCAGGTAATCGGACAGACGGCCTTCGATAATGCAGCTCTCGGTCTCGCCCAGGTCCAAAATCACCTGGCTCATCTTTTGGAACAACTTGTCCGAGTACGAACGCGCATCGTAGCGGTCGGGCAGGAACGCCATGTTCTCCACGGCCAGACGCTCGTCGTAGGCGGCCATCTTGTCGAGCGACTCGCCCGCGCGCAGCGACGCACGCACCAGCAGCTCGTTATCGTACAGCGGAATCCCCAACTCGTCGGCAAGCATGCGGCCAATCTCGTGGCCCTCGGCGCCAA
>URZR01000125.1 GCA_900552425.1 uncultured Collinsella sp.
AGCGGCAGTGGCGGCAGCGCGCTTCATTCTTGTCCGGTGCCAGCACATCTCCGAGGGCGTCTGCCGCAGCTCGCTTGGCGCGGTCATCGGTATGGGAATAGCGCTTCAGCATCTCCACGGTCTTGTGGCCCGTGATTTGCATCGTGGTCGCCATATCGACGTGGCAGTCCCTCTGGAGGATGCTGGCGGCCGTATGGCGCAGGCCGTGTATCGTGATCTCGGGTGGAAGGCCATAGCTGAGCTTCTGCTCCCTGAACCACTTCTCGAACGTCGTCTTGAGGGTATGCTTACCCCTTCTCGCCTGGACGATGGGGGTCGAGCCCGTTTGGTCCAGCCCTATGCGTTTGAGCTGGGCGACTTGAACTTCCCTCCATTCCGTCAACGCGTCGATCAGGAGCGGCGGGCACGGGTTCTTGTAGATGCAGTCGTAGTCGATGGTCTTCTGGAACACGCTCTTCAGTAATGAGCATTGATGTCATCAAGCTGATTAACGAGTAGGGCATTCCCCGCGTAGTACTGGCGAAGGGCATTCTTCCAATTGAGCTTGCCGAGCTTTCAGACATCAACCAATACGGCATCACGCTCGTTTCTTTGGATGAGAACTTCCGCGAGGAGATGGAACCAGGTGCCGCACCGCCGGCTGACAGGCTTGCCGCCATCAAGGCACTCAGCGACGCAGACTGCAAGACGTGGGCGAGCATGGAGCCCTACCCAATGCCGAACGTGCACGAGCAGGAGCTGCAGCATATTCTCGAGGCGGTTTCGTTTGCGGATCAGATTGTCTTTGGGAGGGTACACTACAATCGGCGTGCGAGTGCTTATGGGGATCTGGACGCCTTCCATCGTGGGGCTGCAGACCAGGTGCGCACGTTCTGCGAGGAGAACGGCTTCGATTGCCACATCAAGAAGGGGACTGCGGATCAGTCACCGTGGCACCGAGGCATAAGAAAAGCCCGACGCATCGGGCTTTTCCAGGTGTCGACCGAAGCCTTCCACCGCTCTTGGCTACATTCTATCACGCTCGTCAAGCTTTTAGTCCCGCGTCTATCCGTTGCTCACAAACTGTCGGAGGGCGGTTAACTTGCCATGCGCACTCGTCTTGATGAGTTTCGAGTAAATGTTGAATGGCAGCTCGGCGCGGTATTTCTCGAGAATCGATTCGTAGCCCGCAACGAGTTGCTTGCACTCTGTCTTAGTGAAGCCCATGCGGCGCATGAGATAGGCCAGAAGTATGACGTAGTCAGTGATGTCCGTAAAGTCGATCTTGCCCACGCCCGTCTCCTGCTTGAGTAGCTGCGCCACGCCCGTATTGATGGAGCCTGACTTGAAACGAACGTCGACAATGACGCCGTTGTGCGCGATTGCATTGCGGAAATCCTTAAGTGCGAAGATGATGTCCTTCAGACGGAGCTCTGACTCAAGGTTGTTGGGCATGACGAGATCGCGCACAATGGCGGTCTTCACGCGCTTGTCGAGGCAATCGTAGAACGCGCCGAAGTTACCTAGCGTCATGACCTCGAAGATGGCCCAGATGGGCGTGTCCTTGTCCGCATCACGAAAGTGGCCTATCACGGGACGCTTGCGGTAGTCGAAGATGATGCCATCGACCTCGCTGCGAAGCCTCTGGCGCCTCTCCCATGCCTCGCGGTAGGGCCTACCTGAACAGCTGCGATAGTCCGTGAGGCTAGTCCGCCATATATCCTCGAAAGCCTCTGACCTGGCATCGCGAAGCACAGCTTCCAGGGTGTAGTTCTTAAGCGCAGTCTCGATAGCCATGACGCGTGAGTAGAACAGCGTTTTGAGCTGCGTATCGAAATCGTAGAGTGCGGCCATCTGCGAGAAGTCGGTCAAAGGCAGCCTGTTGGAAGCTGTGCCGGCGAATCGGTAGCCCTTGTATCCGTGGTAGTAGCCGATGTTCTTGAGCCTACGTTTCTGGCTGGATCCATTGATGTCTATGCCGCTATCGCGGAGGTGCTTCATGAGAGAGTTCAGCGTCTTGGGCAATTGGTGCTCCTGAGTGCTCGTAGTTCAACCGCACTATTTTACCGCAGGGCATCTGGCGCTATGGCGCGTCCAGGCCATTCTGCTGGAAACACAGCTGGGAAACGCCAGCTATCGAAACTAGTTTGTGACGCGTCAATAGCCTGCAACCGTACTAATCGGGTGCAGGCCGCTTTGCGCTATCTGCCGAAGAGAAAGGCAGGCCGGCATGGCAGGTGATACATATGACATTGAAAAATTCGAGCGCGCTGCACTTACGACCTGCACGCCGACCCCTATTGTCCATAAAGACCGAATCCCCGTGGTCAATTCCTCGGGCGAGGACGATTTCATTCTCGTTTTGGACGTCGACGCCTCGACCAATCGCTCTGTTGCTCGCATGAGTGACGGCGAGGTGTTCTTGCGGCAGGACGACAAGAGTGTGAAGCTCAGCCGTGAACAGGTCTACGCCCTCGAGTACGACAAGGGGCAGAGAATCTTCGAGGACGAGCTTATCGAGGATTTCTCCCTAGATGACGTGGACCACGAGGTGCTTGATCGCTACAAAAAGATTCTTGGAACCGAAGTTTCCGACGACCAGGTTCTTAGAAGTCGTCGTTTCATGCGTGACGGAAAGCTGACTGTTGCCGGAGCCCTGCTATTCGCGCGGGATCCGTCCGCAATAATGCCGCAGGCCCGAGTCCGTGTCCTGCGCTATGATGGCGTCAAGATGGAGACGGGTGAGCGTCTCAACATCACGAAAGAACGAAGCTTCTGTGGGCCGCTGCCCAAGGTTATCCAAGACGCCTACGAACTCATTTCGAGCATGCTCCGCGAATTCCAGTTCCTGGGGCCGACGGGAAATTCCAGACCGTTCCCGAGTATCCTGAGTTCGCTTGGTTCGAGGGTCTGGTCAACGCGGTGACGCATCGCGACCACTCGTTCCGCGGCGACTATATTCGGGTCTCGATGTTCGACGACCGTTTGGAAATTGTCAGCCCGGGTGCGCTTCCCAATATCGTGACGCTCGACAACATGAGGACCACTCGTTACTCGTGCAACCCACGCATCGCACGCACGCTGGTCGAGTTCGGTTGGGTCCGAGAGCTAAATGAGGGTGTCAAGCGCATTTATACCGAGATGCAAAACTTCCTACTCAACGACCCGGTCTACACGGAGCCTGATGGGGCGAGGGTCCAGCTAACGCTTGAGAACAATATCGTTGCCAGAACTGTTAGGAGAAGCGAGGCTCTTGAGGACAAAGTGTCGCCCGAGGTAATCGCCTCGTTGGGAGAGTATGAGCTCGCCGCCGTCAGGTTGGCCTTCGCAAACGGAAGGGTAACAGCAAGGGAACTTGCGACGTACATCGGGAGAAATCGCCGCACAGCAAGCCGAGTGCTTGGCAAGCTAATCGAGGAGGATGGGCTGCTCGAATGGTATGGCTCCTCTCCCAACGACCCAAAACAGTTCTACACGATAAGATAGGGTGATCGCTCTATGTCGCACCTCTGTCGCAGTAATGTCGCACCTCTGTCGCAGCGGCGTTAATGGCCCGAGGGGCTGTTCTTCTGTCGCTTTCCCGCGGGCGGCTTATTTGGTGTGCGTCAGTAAGGCGTGAACTAGGGAGCTGCCGCTGACCAAATCTCATCTCGGACACGACGGTCCTTTTCCGGACATTCGCGGACAATGTCCGGGAATGGGCTAAAAATGTCCGGAAAGGGGCTGAAATGTCCGGAATGGCGAGGCCGCCCCACGCTCGGGTTGCCGGGCGTGGCCTCCGATATGACGGCGGGGCGATGTCATCGGACCGGCCGCGTTGACGGATGGGAAGTTGAGGAAAGTTAGGGCGGTCTTGAGGGGATGCGTATCCGCAGCCCGAAGCCCTGTCCATCAGTAACAGAGAGCTGCTTGTCCTCTTTTGGAAAGTTACGGAAAGTTGGGCTACCCCTTACCTTAGGCCCAGTATGGGGAGTAGAACATGTGGCGCGGTGCCGTATCGGCATCGAGGGGCTTTGCGCCCACGGCGTCTCGAATGATCTTGCTCGCTTGGGAACTCTTCGATGTCTCGAGACCGAATACGCGCCGTACGTTAAGCCGAGTGCTTGGCAAGCTGATCGAGGAAGACGGGCTGCTCGAATGACACGGCTTCTCCCCCAACGATTCAAAACGGTTCTACACGATAAGATAGGGCGGTCGCTCTATGTCGCACCTTTGTCGCAGTAATGTCGCACCTCTGTCGCAGTAATGCCGCACCTTGGCCGCGGCGGCTTCGATGGCCCAAAGGGCTGCCCCTTTGTCACTTCCTCGCGGGTAAGTAATGTTGGCGTGCGCCGTCGTGGCACGAACCGGGGAGCTCTACTGGGGAGCTGGGGCTTTACTAGGGAACTGCCGTTGGCCAAATCCCATCTCGGACATGACGGTCCCGTTTCCGGACATTCGCGGACAATGTCCGGAAAAGGGCTAAAAATGTCCGGAAAAGGGATGGAATGTCCGGAATTGCGGGGTTGGCCCACGCCCGGGCTGCCGTGGCACGGCTCTCGGTATGACGGCGGGGCGATGCCGTCGGCCTGTCCGCTTTTCCGCTCGGGTCCTGCTCTCAGCCTTTCAAACAAAATCTTAATCTCTAACAGATGGACCCGATCTGGGCGGCTAGATGTTACAGATTGAGACAGACCAGCGTGCCGGTTTCCGTTTATCTAAATCTGTAACACGAGGGATGGATTTTGCCGGGTAACTGTTACAGATTTAGTTCTTTCGGCAACTCGGTTTGGTTTGTCTAAATCTGTAACACTTGGGGTCGTTTTTGGCCGATAGATGTTACGGATTGAGATGTTATGTTGGACGGTTCCTGTTGTCCAAATCTGTAACAGGTGGGGGCCAAAAGTGGGTCTAGATGTTACAGATTGAGATTTTCTAGCAGGCGGGTTTGGTTTGTCTCGATCTGTAACGGGTGGGGGTCAAAAGTGGGCCTAGCTGTTACAGATCTAGATTGTTGAGGATGGGTCGAGAGGAACGTCTCGATCTGTAACAGCAAGACCCGGTTTTGCCGAGTGGTTGTTACAGATCGAGACAAACCGACGGGCCGCCCAACCCCATCCACCTGCCGCTACTTGCTGTCTGCCGATTTCCGTTGCGCCACTGTGCTCCCATGCCATATCCTCTAAACAACTACGCGGCAACATCGCCGCCGCGCCTACAAGAGAGGAATGTCCATGACCGCACCCGCATCCAAACTGCTCCAGCCCATTACGGTTGGCCCCCTTGAGCTTAAAAACCGCATTATGTTCCCGCCGCTGACCACCGGCTACGAGGAGCGCGACGGTTCCATTGGCGAGCGCAGCCTGGCTTTTTACGAGCGCCTGGCCCGTGGCGGCGTGAGCTACATCGTCATCGGTGACGTCGCTCCCGTCATGACCGCAAGCCCCACGCCCAAGCTGGCAACCGACGCTCAGATCCCCACGTTTAAGGCCCTGGCCGACGCCGTCCACAAGCACGGCGCCAAGGTCGCGCTGCAGCTGTTCCACCCCGAGTACGACGTCCCCGGCGTCGGCCGCATGGTCATGGGCTCCATGGCCGCTGCGAAAGCTGCGCAGGAGGCAAAAGCCGCCGGCGACGA